>NZ_JBYCKL010000039.1:0-52599 GCF_057473365.1 Halomonas sp. TH-94 | reverse complement strand
CAACGTTGCCCGTCACCGGCAGCGGATGCGTACTTTACGGTTTTCATCCGGCCCCTGCAAGGGGCGCTTGTAAAAAAGTTTCACGCCGGTGACGGGGTGGTGACGAAACGATGGCCGCCAAACTATCCACAGGCGCCGGAAGGCGGGCGCCTGTGGATAGAAACCCTGACCCAGAAACGACAGCGCCCGCTCAAGGCGGGCGCATACGATCGGTGACGATTCAACCGCCTGGCGGTGAGTGCCGCATCTTGCGCATGATGGCCAGCGTCGGCCCGGAGGCGACATAGGCACCGAAAAGCAGCAGCAGCATGACGGAAGGCTCTACCGAGATCACCACGAAGCCAAGCACGATCGCCAGTAATACAACGAACGGCACGGGCCCCTTGAGATCGATCTCCTTGAAACTGTAGTAGCGAATATTGCTGACCATGAGAATGCCCGCCGCCGCCACCACCAGCATCATGAGCAGCTTGAAGCCGAAAGCCTCGGCGTCGAAGCTGTGAAACGTCCATACGCTTGCCGCCACGAAGGCGGCGGCGGAAGGACTGGGGAGCCCGATGAACCACTTCTTGTCGACGCTGCCAATCTGCACGTTGAAACGCGCCAGACGCAGAGCGGCACAGGCAACGTAGAGAAAGGCCACTACCCAACCGGTCTTGCCGATGTCCTGGAGGATCCAGGTGAAGGCCACTAGCGCAGGCGCAACCCCGAAGGAGAGCATATCGGAAAGGCTGTCATACTCGGCACCGAAGGCACTCTGGGTATTGGTCATGCGCGCAACGCGCCCATCCAGGCCATCGAGCACCATGGCGATGAAGATGGCGACTGCAGCTGCAGTGAAATCTCCATTGATCCCCGCCACCACGGAAAAAAAACCGGCGAACAGGGCAGAAGTGGTAAAGAGATTGGGCAGCAGGTAAATGCCTTTGCGACGCACCTTCTTGCCATTCTCGATCGATTCTTCGATCACCTCCGTCTCGCGCACGAAGACAGCGGCAAGGTCCTCTTCGCCGCGCCGTTCATCCTTGCCACCGGCAGATTCCGGCTCGGGCTCTTCGCGGGAAACGTCATGTTCGGTGTTGCGGGGCTCCTGACTCATTCGTTTCGTCCATTTCCAGAATGGGTTCACCCTAAGGTAGTCATACCATTCTACACCGAGATACCGGAGCGGGAAGCGCTTGGCCACGTCTCGGATGCGCCAAGGGCGCGGAAATCCGCGCCCTTGGCCAGTGACGAAAGCGAACCAGGATCAGTTCTTGGACTTGTCCACCAGCTGATTGGCTGCGATCCACGGCATCATGCCACGCAACTTCGCACCCACCTGTTCGATGTCGTGCTCGGCATTCAGGCGACGACGCGCCGTCATCGAGGGATAGTTGGTGTTGCCTTCCTGAATGAACATCTTGGCGTATTCGCCGGTCTGGATACGCTTGAGCGCATTGCGCATGGCCTGGCGAGACTGTTCGTTGATCACCTCGGGGCCTGTCACGTACTCACCATACTCCGCATTGTTGGAGATGGAGTAGTTCATGTTGGCAATACCGCCCTCGTACATCAGGTCGACGATCAGCTTGAGCTCGTGCAGACACTCGAAGTAGGCCATCTCCGGCGCGTAGCCGGCTTCGGTCAGCGTTTCGAAACCCGCCTTGACCAGCTCGACGGCACCGCCACACAGCACGGCCTGCTCACCGAACAGGTCGGTTTCGGTCTCGTCCTTGAAGGTGGTCTCGATGATGCCGCTGCGACCGCCGCCAATGGCAGCGGCGTAGGAGAGCGCGAGCTCCTTCGCCTTGCCCGAAGCGTCCTGATGAATGGCGATCAGATCGGGGATACCGCCGCCCTTGACGAACTCGGAGCGCACGGTGTGGCCCGGCGCCTTGGGGGCCACCATGATCACGTCGAGGTCGCGGCGCGGCTCGATCTGGTTGTAGTGGATATTGAAGCCGTGGGCGAAGGCCAGCGTGGCGCCATCCTGCAGATTGGGCTCGATCTGGCTTTCGTAGATCGCCTTCTGATTCTCGTCCGGAGCCAGCATCATCACCACATCAGCTGTCTTGCACGCTTCTTCGACGCTGGCCACCTTGAGGCCGGCAGCTTCTGCCTTGGCCGCAGAGGACGAGCCCGAGCGCAGCGCGACGGTCACGTCGACACCGGACTCCTTGAGGTTGTTGGCATGGGCATGGCCCTGCGAGCCGTAGCCCACGATAGTGACCTTCTTGCCCTGAATGAGAGCGAGATCGCAGTCCTTGTCGTAGTAAACGTGCATGAGGTGCTCCTGAAAACGAAATTGGCGAAGGTTGTGTCAGCGTTGATGGCCACCCGCGCCATCTGTCGTGGCGCTGGGAGTCGGCTCATTCGATTCGCCTACCTTAGCGCCGCATCCACGTTGCGTAAAACGCGATATTTGCAATACCACATGCCAGATCATGCAATAATGGCGGAATGGATACGCGCCCTCTCAAACAGTTCCTCGCTCTGGCCGATACGCTGCACTTCGGTCGTGCCAGCGAACTCTGCCATGTCAGCCCCTCGACGCTCTCCCGCACCATTCGTCAGCTCGAGGAGAGCGTCGACGTGCCGCTGTTCGTACGCGACAACCGCCATGTCGCCCTGACGAGTCAGGGGCGTGCGTTCCAGGCGTACGCGCGCGAAACCCTGCATCGCTGGGAGCTGCTGCGTCATGATCTGAGCAGCAAGGCCGGCGAGCTTGCCGGAGAGATCAGCATCTACTGCTCGGTCACCGCCAGCTACAGTTTTCTCTACGACTTGCTCAGCGATGTACGCCAGCGCCATCCTCGCATCGAGCTCAAGCTGCATACCGGCGACCCGGCAGAATCGATGGGCCGTGTGCTGGCAGGCGAAGAGGACATGGCGATCACTCCTCGCCCACGCAGCGCACCGGCGGGCCTGGCCTTCAAGTCGCTGACTCGATCACCGCTGGTATTCATCGCTCCTGTGGAACAGGCCGCGTGGATTCCGGCTAGCCCCGACTCCCCCTCAGTGGAGCAGTGGCAAGGCGTGCCGATGATCCTGTCCGAAGCCGGGCTGTCTCGCGAGTATGCCGACACCTGGTTCAGGGCACTGGGAGTCGCGCCAACGATCTATGCCCAGGTGGCCGGCCACGAGGCGATCGTGAGCATGGTGGGGCTAGGCTTCGGCATCGGTGTGGTGCCAAAGATCGTGCTCGACAACAGCCCCTTGGCCCAGCGAGTCAGCATACTGCCGGTCAAGCCGGAGCTGCCCCACTACGACGTCGGGCTGTGCGTTCTGCATCACCGTTTGAAGAGCCCGCTGATACAGGCGCTGTGGGAGACGGTCACCGAGCGCTGAAGACGAAAAAGCCGCCCCGAAGGGCGGCCTAGAAAACTCTGTGAGTTGATTTACGTCACGAGCGAAGATAGGTCGGTTGCCGCCGGCGCGCAGCAACCGGAGTTGACTGGCTGCTCAATGAGGATTGTGAGCACCGCCGGCGACCGAGATATCGAGCGCAGTAGTAAATCAGAGCGAAAGCACCTTGTCGCCCCGTGCGATACCGGAGACCCCGGTACGCGCCACCTCGAGAATGCCCACCGGCCCCATGGCCTGCAGGAAGGCATCGAGCTTGGGGGCGTCCCCGGTAATCTGCACCGTGTATAGGCTCGGCGTGACGTCGACGATCTGGGCACGAAAGATATCGACGGTTCGCTTGACCTCGTCACGGGCCGCCCCCAACGCCTTTACCTTCACCAGCATCAGCTCACGCTCGATGTGGTTGCCCTCGGTGAGATCGACCAGCTTGATCACGTCGATGAGCTTGTTGAGGTGCTTGGTGATCTGCTCGATGACCCGGTCATCGCCAACGGTGGTGACAGTAAGCCGCGACAGCGACGGATCCTCGGTGGGCGCCACGTTTAGCGTCTCGATGTTGAAGTTACGCTGCGAGAACAGCCCTACCACGCGAGACAGTGCGCCCGGTTCGTTTTCCATGAGAATCGAGATGATATGGCGCATCAGGTCCGCTCCGTCTTGGAAAGCAGCATGTCACGCATGGAGCCCAGCGGCACCTGCATCGGATAAACGTGCTCGCGCGGGTCGACGATGACATCGACGAACACCAGCTCGTGCTTGTCGGCAAAAGTGCGTTCAAGCGCCGGGCGCAGCTCGTCCATGGTCTCCACCCGCAGTGCGGTGAAGCCATAGGCCTCGATCAGTTTGGCGAAGTCGGGCAGCGATTCCATGTAGGAGTGCGCGTGGCGCGACTTGTAGTTGAGGTCCTGCCACTGGCGCACCATGCCCAGCGAGGCGTTGTTGAGATTGATGATCTTCACCCCACCGCCGAACTGCTTACAGGTGGAGAGCTCCTGCATCATCATCTGGAAGCTGCCCTCACCGGTGACGCAGACCACCTGCTCCTCGGGGAAGTTCTGCTTGACGCCCATGGCCGCGGGGAAACCGAACCCCATGGTGCCCAGGCCGCCCGAGGTGATGAAGCGGTTGGGCTTGTCGAACTTGTAGTACTGCGCCGCGAACATCTGGTGCTGGCCCACGTCGGTGGTCACATAGGCCTCACCGCGGGTGATTTCGCACAGCGCCTCGATCACTTCCTGCGGCTTGAGCTGCTCGCCCGGCTTCGACGGCTCGTAGAGCTTGCCTCGGCGCTCCTCGCGCCAGCCGTCGATCTTCTGCCACCACTCGTCAAGCGCCTCGGGATGAGCGATCTCCTTACCCTGAATCAGGCTGATCATCTCGTCGATGACGCTGGCCGCCGGGCCGACGATGGGAACGTCGGCACGTACCGTCTTGGAGACGGAGCTGGGATCGATGTCGACATGCACGATCTTGGCCGTAGGACAGAACTTGGAGGTGTTGTTGGTCACGCGGTCGTCGAAGCGCGCGCCGATGGCGATGATCAAGTCGGCGTGGTGCATGGCCATGTTCGACTCATAGGAGCCGTGCATGCCCAGCCAGCCCAGACACTGACGATCGCTCTGCGGATAGGAGCCGATACCCATCAGCGTGGTGGTGATGGGGTAGCCGAGGCGCTTGACCAGATCGGTCAAGCCTTCGCAGGCACGTCCGGTGATCACCCCGCCGCCGGTATAGAACACCGGCCGCTTGGCCTTGAGCATCATCTCCACGGCCTTCTTGATCTGGCCGGTATGACCCCGCGCGACCGGGTTGTAGGAGCGCATCTTGACCTTTTTCGGGTAGATGTACTCGTAGCGTTCTGTGGGGGCGGTCATATCCTTGGGAATGTCCACCACCACCGGACCGGGACGCCCCGTCGCGGCCAGGTAGAAGGCTTTCTTGAGAACTTCCGGTATCTCGGTCGGGTGCTTGATCGAGAAGCTGTGCTTCACGATCGGGCGGGTCACGCCGATGATGTCGGTTTCCTGGAAAGCATCGTCGCCGATCAGATGACTCATGACCTGGCCGCACAGCACGACCATGGGAATCGAGTCCATGTAGGCGGTGGCGATGCCGGTAACGGCGTTGGTGGCGCCGGGGCCGGAGGTGACCAGTACCACGCCGGGCTTGCCGGAGGCCCGAGCATAGCCGTCGGCGGCATGGGTAGCCGCCTGCTCATGGCGCACCAGAATGTGCTTGACCTTATCCTGACGGAACAGTGCATCGTAAATATGCAGTGCCGCGCCGCCCGGGTAGCCATAGATGTATTCGACGCCTTCATCCTGCAGGAATCGGGCGATCATATCCGCGCCGGAAAGCAATTCCACTTGTGTATCTCCCCTGGAGGTCTCGAGTGCGATCCGCGCCCATGGGCACGGGTTCGAGTGCGGCGGTATGCCGCTGTCGGCGAGGCCGACACCTGATGCCAAACCCTGGCATTTAGCCCTGTTGGGGCCTGCACTCTCATTGGAAAGGCTGCTTGATGGCTGCGCTGGCAGCGTCGATCAGCAGTTTCCTAGCACGGCGGATTGCCGCGTCGGGGCATTGGCCAGAACCGGCGGTTGGCCGGAATCCGGTAGTCCTTCGGCGGGTAGAGGCCATACTGCCTACCCTTCGCGCGGGGATGGGGGGTTGCCCGCTGAAATCCGCGCCCGCAAATCAGGAACGCTCAAGATTCCAACAGCCTTGCGGCAGTGTCAACCGTGATGGGGGTGCGGACGCAGATTGAATCAAAAAAGCCCGCCGGTGGGTCCACCGGCGGGCAAGGGGTTACAGGACGCAACCTATAGACAGTGTAGACGTTCGCTGGCGGATGCTGCGGCCATCGCGTAACGCTGTGTATCAGCGATGGAACGCGAACTTGTCTCCCTCGACGACGACCTGAATGACGTCGCCCGGTGAATATCGGCCGGACAGCAGATCCTGGGCCAAGGGGTTCTCGATGCGGCTCTGGATCGCCCGTTTGAGCGGGCGCGCGCCGAAGACCGGATCGAAACCTGCCAGGGCGAGCTGAGCCATGGCCTCTTCGCTCACCTCGAGGCGCAGGTCATGCTCGGCCAGTCGTGCACGCAGGCGGTCGAGCTGAATACCGGCAATCGCTTCGATCTGAGCCTGGCGCAGCGCGTGGAACACCACCACCTCGTCGATGCGGTTGATCAGCTCGGGGCGGAAATGCATGCCGACGACATCCATCACCGCCCGCTTCATCTCCTCGTACTGCTCATCGGCGCCACCCATGCGCTGGATGATGTCCGAGCCCATGTTGGAGGTCATCACGATCACCGTGTTGCGGAAATCCACGGTGCGCCCCTGCCCGTCGGTGAGACGGCCGTCATCCAGTACCTGCAACAGGATGTTGAAGACGTCGGGGTGGGCTTTCTCCACCTCGTCGAGCAGCAAGACGGAGTACGGCTTGCGACGCACCGCTTCGGTCAGGTAGCCACCCTCCTCGTAGCCGACATAGCCGGGAGGAGCACCGATAAGGCGTGCCACGGAGTGCTTCTCCATGAACTCCGACATGTCGATGCGTACCATTGCCTCCTCGGTGTCGAACAGGAAACTGGCCAGCGCCTTGCACAGCTCGGTCTTGCCCACGCCGGTAGGGCCGAGGAACAGGAACGAACCGTTGGGCCGGTTGGGATCGGCAAGCCCGGCGCGTGAACGGCGCACGGCGTTGGCCACTGCCGTGACGGCCTCCTCCTGGCCGATGACCCGTCGGTGCAGCGCCTCCTCCATTCGCAGCAGCTTGTCGCGCTCGCCCTCGAGCATCTTGGCTACCGGAATGCCGGTCCAGCGCGACACGACCTCGGCAATTTCCTCTTCGGTGACGTTGGAGCGCAGCAGCTTGTGGCTGGCGGTATCGGCCTCGAGCTCGCTCGACTCGGCGATCTTTTTCTCCAGTTCCGGTATCACACCATACTGCAGCTCCGACATACGGCCGAGATCGCCCTGCCGGCGCGCCTGTTCCAGATCGATGCGAGCACGCTCGAGCTCGTCCTTGAACTGGGCTGCCCCTTGGATGCTGGCTTTTTCCGCCTTCCAGATCTCGTCGAGGTCGGCGTATTCACGCTCGAGCTCGGCGATCTGAGCCTCGATGAGTTCGAGCCGCTTCTTAGAGGCGTCATCGGTCTCTTTCTTGAGGTGCTCACGCTCCATTTTGAGCTGAATCAAACGGCGATCGAGGCGATCCATCTCCTCCGGCTTGGAGTCGAGCTCCATGCGAATGCGCGACGAGGCCTCGTCGATCAGGTCGATGGCCTTGTCGGGCAACTGACGGTCGGTGATATAGCGGGTCGAGAGCTTGGCCGCAGCGATGATGGCACCATCGGTGATGTCGACGCCGTGATGCACCTCGTAGCGCTCCTTGAGGCCGCGCAGGATCGCCACGGTATCCTCTTCACTGGGCTCGTCGACCTGCACCTTCTGGAAGCGCCGCTCCAGCGCGGCATCCTTTTCGATGTACTTGCGGTACTCGTCGAGGGTGGTCGCCCCCACGCAGTGCAGCTCGCCACGGGCCAGCGCCGGCTTGAGCATGTTGCCGGCGTCCATGGCGCCCTCGGCCTTGCCGGCACCCACCATGGTATGCAGTTCGTCGATGAACAGAATCACCCGGCCCTCTTCCTGGGCCAGCTCCTTGAGCACCGACTTGAGGCGCTCCTCGAATTCACCGCGGAACTTGGCTCCGGCCAGCAGCGAGCCCATGTCCAGCGACAGCACACGCTTGTCCTTGAGCCCCTCCGGCACCTCGCCATTGACGATGCGCTGGGCCAGGCCCTCGACGATGGCGGTCTTGCCCACGCCGGGCTCGCCGATCAGAACCGGATTGTTCTTGGTACGCCGCTGCAGTACCTGGATGGTGCGACGGATCTCGTCGTCACGGCCGATTACCGGATCGAGCTTGCCCTCGGCGGCGCGTTCGGTCAGGTCAAGGGTGTACTTCTCCAGTGCCTCGCGCTGCTCCTCGGCGTTGGGGTCATCGACCCGCTCTCCGCCGCGTACGCTGTCGATGGCGCTTTCCAACGCCTTGCGAGTCACGCCGGCCTGGGTCAGCAGCTTGGTCACCGCATGGCCCATCTCCAGCGCGGCCAGCAGTACCAGCTCGCTGGCGATGTACTGATCGCCGCGCTTCTGGGCCTCGCGGTCGGTGAGGTTGAACAGTTTAATCAATTCACGCGAGGGCTGTACCTCGCCGGTGAACTGGCCGACCTCAGGCAGGTCATCGAGATGTCCCGCCAGGGTGTCGCGCAGCCGTGCAGCGTCGCCACCCGCCTTCTGAATCAACGCCTTGATGCCGGTGTCGCGAGCATCCAGCAGTGCCAACAGCAGATGGCCGGGCTCCAGCTGGTTGTGGCCACGACCCACGGCAAGGGACTGGGCATCGGCCACGGCGTTCTGCAGCTTGGCGGTGAACTTGTCGAAACGCATTCGCTTTCCTCCATCGGGGTGACGGCGCGTTCGGACGCGCCGCTTGGCCCTGTCGTATCGTATTGACAGATTCAATGGAGTCAGCGTGGCCGGCTTTCAAGTCGCCGGCCAAGGAAAGCGATTCAGGTCTTGATCCAGATCAGCGCAGCCAGATCACACTGGCCATGCGACCGGTTTGGCCATCGTCGCGACGGTAGGAGTAGAAACGCGGTTCACAGGCGGTACAGAAGTGACCGCCGCTGATATGCGCTATCCCGAGCCGCTCCAGGCGCAGGCGAGCGAGCTTGTAGAGGTCGGCCATGTAGTGGCCCATTCGATAAGGGCTGGGGTCGAACGCCGCCGCCGCTTCCGGATGGATGCCGATGAAGGCCTGCTGCACTTCGGGACCGACTTCGAACTGCGCGTTGGATATGGCCGGTCCCAGCCAGGCCATGAGGTCTTCCGACGCCACCCCGAGCGCGGCGACAGCCGCCTCCAGCACACCGCCGGCCAGACCGCGCCAGCCGGCGTGAGCCACCCCGACCCGGGTGCCCTGGCGGTCGCAGAAGAAAACCGGCAGACAGTCGGCGGTGAGCACCACGCAGGCGTGCCCGCGATCGAAGGCCACCGAGGCGTCGGCTTCGGGCACGCAGTCGCTGTATCTCGACTGTACCCGAGCACCATGCACCTGGCGCAGCCAAAGCAGCGGACGGTCGTCATCGATCGCCTCGCCCAGTAGACGACGACACAGCGCCACATGGACAGCATTGTCGCCTACCTGGTCGGCTGGGTTGAAGCAGGCGAATTCGCCCTGGCTGGGGCCGGTTTCCCGCGTGGTGACGAATGCTCCGATGCTGACGGGTGCAGGCCAGTCGGGTTCGATCAGGGTCGGTTGCAGATGGGGGGCGTCGCTCATCAAGGCTCCTCAGCGCATGACCGCGTGGTCGTCACGCAGGTAATCGATCAACAGCAACAGGTCATCGGGCAGCGCCGCTCGAAACTCGACCGTCTCGCCGCTGCCAGGATGAATAAAGGCCAGCTTCCTGGCGTGCAGCGCCTGGCGCGGAAATTCGCGCAGCAGCGTCTTCAGCGCTTCGCTCGCCCCGGCCGGCAGCTTCAACCGCCCACCGTATACCGGATCGCCGACCAGCGGGAAGCGCCGATGCGCCAGGTGCACACGGATCTGATGGGTACGCCCCGTCTCGAGCCGGCAGCGTACGTGGGTATGCGTGCGGAAGCGCTCGACCACTCGATAGTGCGTCACCGCGGGCTTGCCGCTGGCGTGAACCGCCTGACGCTTGCGGTCCTTGGGATGCCTGCCGATGGGGGCATCCACAGTGCCGCCAGAGGTCATCACGCCAATGCAGATCGCATCGTATTCGCGGGAGACCGTGCGAGCCTGAAGCTGCTCTACCAACGCCGTCTGGGCGGTCAAGGTCTTGGCCACGACCATCAGCCCTGTGGTGTCCTTGTCCAGGCGATGCACGATGCCGGCCCGCGGCACGGTGGCGAGGCTTGGGCAATGATGCAGCAGGGCGTTGAGCAGGGTGCCGTCGGGGTTGCCCGCAGCAGGATGCACCACCAGGCCGGCCGGCTTGTCGATGATCAGTACATCGTCGTCCTCGTGCACGATGTCGAGGGGGATGTCCTCGGCCTCGAAGCGGGTCTGCTCCTCGAGGGTGGCCGCCAGCTGCAGCCACTCACCGCCGGCCATCTTGTCCTTCGGCTTGCCGGGCTGGCCATCCACGGTGAGCGCTCCTTCCTTGATCCACTGCTTGAGACGCTCACGGGAGTGGCCGTCGAAGAGCTCGGCGGCCGCCTGATCGAGGCGGCTGCCGGCCAAGGAAATGGGCACGCGCTGCTGGGCTTCCACGTTCTGGGGCATAATGGCTTTCGCTGAAGAGCCCTCGCGGAACCGGATAACGACAAACGGCTGCGTTTGTCGACATCCTCGGACTGCGTTTTTTCGCGAGGTGCTTTATAGTGGACGGGTTTACGGCCAATCCTACCATGGCCGACACGGGTTGTTAGACACGAGGATCACGATGCGCGTTTCCCCCATCGCCACACGCCTTGTCGCCCTGCTGCTGGTGACCGCACTGGTCACCGGATGTGCCGGCAGGACCGCCACGGATGAAGATGAATTCGAAGGCGTCGCAGAGCAGCAGCTCTATGACGAGGCGCGCGAAGCGCTCGAGGGTGGGCGCTATACCACCGCCATCTCGCGCCTCGAGGCCATCGACACACGTTATCCCTTCGGGCGTCATGCCGAACAGGCACAGCTGGAATTGATCTACGCCTATTACGAGACCCAGGACTGGGAAGCCACCCGGGCCGCAGCCAGCCGCTTCATTCGCCTGCATCCCACCCACCCCCAGGCGGACTACGCGCTCTACATGCGCGGGTTGGCTTCGTGGCAGGCAGGCCGCTTCAGCCTCGAACGGCTACGCCTGATCGACATCTCGAAGCGTGATGTCGGGGCCTCTCGCGACGCCTATGCCGATTTCCGCGAACTGGTATCGCGCTACCCAGCCAGCGAATACGCGCCCGACGCCGAGCAGCGCATCGTCTACCTGCGCAACGTGCTGGCCCGTCATGAGCTGCACGTGGCCGACTTCTACCTGCGCAAGGGGGCCTATCTGGCTGCCGTCGAGCGCGGCCGCTGGGTGATCGAGAACTACCCGGAGGCCGAGGCCACTCGCGATGCATTGGCAGTGATGGTCGAGGGCTATCTGGGCCTCGACATGCGTGACCGCGCCCGCGAGGTCCTCCAGGTCCTGATCCAGAACGACCCGGGCAACGACCGTCTGCGTGGCCGCACCTTCCAGCCCCAGCATGTGCGCGCGCAATCGCTCTCTGCCTGACAGCCGCTGTGAGCTGAAACCAAGAACCCGCGAGCCTGCTCGCGGGTTCTTGCGTTAATGCCCGGCCATCAGTCGCCGGGCTGCCAGCCGTTGACGATGGGGTAGCGGCGATCGCGGCCGAAGCCGCGCGGCGACACTCGTACGCCGACCGGCGCCTGACGCCGCTTGTATTCGCTGCGATCGACCAGCTTCACGACTTGATAGACATCGTCGCGCTCGAAGCCGGCCTCGATGATCGCCTCGGCGCTCATGTCGCCCTCGATGTAGCGCACCAGGATGGCATCGAGCGTATCGTAGTCGGGCAGCGAGTCGGAATCCTTCTGGTCGGGAGCCAGCTCGGCCGAGGGCGGCCGGGTGATCACCCGCTCGGGAATCGCCGGCGATTGCGCATTGCGCCAGTGGGCCAAGCGATAGACCCAGCTCTTGTAGACATCCTTCAGCGCATTGAAGCCACCTACCATGTCGCCGTAGAGCGTGGCATAGCCCACCGCCATCTCGCTCTTGTTGCCGGTGGTGAGAACCATCAGCCCCTTCTTGTTGGAGATCGCCATCAGCAATACGCCACGACAGCGCGATTGCAGGTTCTCCTCGGTGGTGTCGCGCTCGGTACCGGCAAAGGTATCGGCCAGTGTCGCCGTGAAGGCGTCCACCATCGGCTCAATGGGGAGCACCTCGTAGTGCACGCCCAGCAGCCGGGCCTGCTCGGCGGCGTCCGCCTGGGAGATGTCGGCCGTGTAGCGGTAGGGCATCATCACCGCATGCACCCGCTGGGGGCCAAGCGCATCCACGGCGATGGCCAATGACAGCGCTGAGTCGATTCCCCCGGAAAGGCCGAGCACCACGCCGTCGAAGCCACTCTTGTTGACGTAGTCGCGCAGGCCGCTGACCAGTGCACAGTAGAGGCTCTCCTCGGGCTCCTCTGGGGGCTCGATCTCCCCTTCCACCGGCGCCCAGGCACCCTTCTCCTGCACGAACTGCACCGGCATCAGGCCCGCCTGCCAGTAGGGGGCGACCACCCGCACCTGGCCGGCGGCGTCGACACAGGCCGAACCGCCGTCGAAGACCAGCTCGTCCTGGCCACCGATGGTGTTGACGTAAACCAGCGGCAACGATACTTCGGCGGCACGCTGCTCGAGAAGACGCAAACGCTCCGCGGGCTTGTCATGGTGGTAAGGCGAGGCATTGAGCGTGACCAGTATCTCCGCTCCGGCGTCGCGTGCCGCTCGTACCGGCTCGCCGTCCCACAGGTCCTCGCAGATCAACACGCCGAGCCGGGCGCCTTTGTGCTCGATGACGAGGCTCTGCTCGCCGTTGGCGAAGTAACGTCGTTCGTCGAAGACCTGATAGTTGGGCAGGACCTGCTTGGCGTACTCACCGATCCATTCACCGTTGTAAAGCAGGCCGGCCAGATTGTAGCCGAGACCCTCGCGACGTCCCGGATAGCCGATGATCACCAGTACGTCGCGAGACATCTTCGCCGCCATGCGTGAACGTGCCTCGCGCAGGCGGGTCTCCATGGAAGGACGCAGCAGCAGATCCTCGGGCGGATAGCCGCTCAGGAACAGCTCAGGGAATACCACGATATCGGCCCCGTGCTCGATGCGTGCCTCGCGTACGGCCTCGATGGCGCGATCGGCGTTGCCGGGAATATCCCCGACCAGAGGGTCCAACTGCGCCATTACCAGCGTCAAATCTTGCATGGGCGTAGAAATCTCTTGAGAATCCGTAGTCATGCCATTGTCCCGCAAGGGCGTCCGGCTGGCAAAGCCGCCAACCCAGAGGGGAGCCAAAAAGGATGAACCTGTTGCTCATTCGCCTGATTATCTTCGCCGTGCTGTTCTTCGCCGGCCTGAAGCTCTACCGCATGTACCGAGAGTGGAAGCTCGACCGCGAGGGAGAGCTGGAAGACAAGTCGCACCAGGAGGGCGGTCAGATGGTGCGCTGCGCCTGGTGCCAGGTGCACGTACCGGAGTCCGACGCCCTGCGCGAAAAGGGGGAATGGTTCTGCAGCAGCGCCCATCGCGACCGCTATCTGCAAGAGCAGCAACCCGAAGAGTAGGCCGGCAAGCCGTAGCGGCAATCGCCTACAGAGTCCATCGGCCATGTCTGATGGAAGCGATCTTGCGCTCGACTAGAGTGAACGTCTCGTGAATAGCGGACGACACTCCGGAGAGCGTCATGGAAGCGGCAAACGCCTCGAATCGTGCTGCCTCGCACCAGCGCGGCCTAACCCTCATCGAGCTGCTCATCGTCATTGCCGTGGCAAGCCTATTGATGGGCTGGGCCGTTCCCGGCCTGCAGGCCATGAGCGCCCGGCAGGAAGTGGCGGCCGAGGCGCATCGGCTACGGGTCGCGCTGTCCCTTGGTCGCAACACGGCCATTACCCGGCGCAGTGCAGTAATCGTTTGTCCCAGCCCTGATCGGCTCAGCTGCAACATGGACGACTGGAGCGCTCCTCTGGCCATCGTGCTCGATCCGCTGGCGGGGAACGCCTTCAGCCCCGACGCCCTGCTTCGCGTAGTCGAGGGGGGACGCGGTGTCAGCGTGAGCTATCGCCAGGATGGCAAGCCGGTACGCTATGGCATGCTGGGGCGTTCATCGGGCCACAACGGCACCTTCCGGATCTGCGGCCGGCATGGTCAGGGTACCGAGCTGGTGTTGAGCAATTTCGGGCGGGTACGCGCGGGCAATGCGATCAGCTGCTAGCACGGCGTGAAACCACCAGGGGGTCCCATGCGGCAGGCCATCGTCGGTTACCATCAGGATGAAGAGCGGCATTGGGTGGCGCAATTGGCATGCGGCCACTACCAACATGTGCGACATCAACCGCCTTGGGTCGAGCGCCCCTGGGTAATGACCGAGACCGGGCGCCGCTCGCGCCTCGGCCTCGAACTCAACTGCCTGAAATGTGAGCGCGGCGAACCTCGGGACACTGCCTGAAAGCCGCCTGGGAGCCGAGCCCCGCCACGCGGCACTATCCCTTGGGGCCCATCAGTAGCCAAATGATCAGGCCGACCAGCGGAAACAGCAGCAGCACGACGATCCATAGCAGCTTGGCGATGGGTCCCGCCGGGCTCTTGGCCACCTTGACGATGGCCCACACCAGGATGATCAACCAGATAAGGCCTAGCAGGCCGCCCACTTCGATTCCCATCAGACATCTCCTTGTCCAGCGGTAAGTGTTGGTTCAGAAGTAGCACGCTGCGGCACAGGTAACAATCCGAAACTGTAACCCTGAGTAAGCTTGCCGTTACACAGCGCGGCCAATCCGCCACCAGTCAGGGAGTAAACGCTTCACGTCCCGGCGAAGGTAACGGTCATCCATCAGCACCAGCGTGCCATTGTCCTCGGGGCTGCGAATCACTCTGCCGGCGGCCTGAATCACCTTGATCAGCCCCGGGATGCGATAAGCATAGGCATCACCGTCACCGAAACGTGCCTCGAGTCGGGTCTTCAGCGCTTCGTTGAAGGGATCGAAGGGCGGCAAGCCCAAGGTGGCAATGAAGGCACCGACGAGGCGCTCGCCTGGCAGGTCGATGCCTTCACCAAAGGCCCCGCCCAGCACGGCAAAACCGATACCCTGCCCGCCCGGTCGAAAGCGGGTCAGAAAGGCATCGCGATCGGCCTCGCTCATGGCGCGGGTCTGGCTCCATTGGGGCAGCTCGGGGTGTCGCTGCGAGAGCCGCTCGGCCGCGGCCTGGAGGTAGGCAAAGCTGCTGAAGAAAGCGAGATAGAGCCCAGGCCGGCTGTGGTACTGCCCGGCCAGCTCAGCCACGATCGGGTCGAGCGAGGCTTCGCGGTCGCGCATCCGCGTCGAGATGCCGCCTTGAATGCGCACCTCGAGCTGATCGCGGTGAAATGGCGAGGCAACCGTCTGCCAGACGCAGTCATCGGGTAGACCCAGCAGATCGCGATGGTAATGCGAGGGGCTCAGGGTGGCCGAAAACAGCACGCTGCTGTGAGCCTGGGCGAAGCGCGGCGCCAGGAAATCCGCCGGCACCAGGTTACGCAGGCCCAGAACCGAGCGTCCACGGCCATGCCAGGTGAGATCGCACAGCGAGTGCTCACCGAACGACTCGGCCAGACGAATGAAACCGAGGGCCTCGAACAGCCGTTCCTGTAGAGCGGCATCGGCACCGCCGGGGTGTTCGGCGAGATAGTCGGTCAGCGCCGTCGCCACCTGCTGCAAGGAATTGACGAAACGCCCTGGCAAGTCATCGAGCACGCGATACCCCGGGCTTCCCTGACGGCCCTCATCGGCTCCGCTCTGCTCCCGCACCAGCTTTTGCCACTGACGAAGCAACCGGCCAAGCGGCTTCACCAGCGCTGCGGGGGCACGACGGTGCAGCTGGCTGAAGGTGTGTTGGTCGAGTTCGCTGCTGTACATGCTGCGGGCACGCTCCACCAGATTGTGTGCCTCGTCCACCAGCAGCGCCAGACGCCAGCCGTTGGCCTGAGCCAGGCCATGCAGCAGCGCCGAGACATCGAAGTAGTGGTTCACATCACCCACACAGACGTCGCACCAGCGCGCCAACTCCTGCCCCAGGTAGTAGGGGCACACCTCATGTTCGAGGGCCACCTTGCGCAGTGCCTCACGATCGAGCCAGCCACGTTCGACTGCGGCCTGACGCGCCCCAGGCAGGCGATCGTAGAAGCCCGCCGCCAGCGGGCAGGCATCGCCATGACACGCCTTGTCGGGATGCTCGCAGGCCTTGCTGCGAGCCGTCAGCTCCAGTACCCGCAGGGCTAACGGCGGCTCCGGGCTCCTTGTATCGCGTGCGGTAGCTCCAAGTAGAGTCAGCGCCTCCAGCGCCAACCGTCGTCCCGGGGTCTTCATGGTCAGGAAGGCGATTCGGTCGATGTCCTGTCGCGGCATCGCCTTGAGAGTCGGAAACAGGGTGGCAACGGTCTTACCGATGCCGGTGGGGGCCTGGGCCAGCAGGCAACGACCGGTGGCGGCCGTCTTGTAGACGCCCTCGGCCAGTTCCCGCTGTCCCGGGCGGAATTCGGCATGGGGAAAGGTCAGTGCGGTCAGCGCGGCGTTACGCCGACGGCGATGCTCGCTTTCCTGCTTGGCCCAGCTCAGGAAGCGTTCGCACTGCGCCTCGAAGAACGCGCTGAGTTCGGCGGCGCTGGCCTGCTGGGTAAGCAGCGTCTCGCGCTCGCTGGCGATATCGAAATAGACCAATGCCACGGTCAGGGAATCGAACCCTCGTGCGGCGCACAGCAAGGCGCCATAGACCTTGACCTGAGCCCAGTGCAGCGCACGCTGATTGTGTCCCATGCGCGACAGGTCGCCACGATGGGTCTTGATCTCCTCGAGACGATGGTTGGCCGGATCGAAGCCGTCGGCGCGACCACTGACGACCAGGCCGCGATAGTGGCCCTGCAGGACGATCTCGCTCTCGTAACCTTCAGCGCGACGACCCGCGACCAGACGATGGCCGGCAATGCCCTCGCGGGCACTGGGCGAGGGGGTGAAGCGGTGGTCGAGGTCGCCCTCGCGGGCAGTGAAGTCACACAGCGCTCGCACCGGCACTCGATAGAGCGGTGTTTCGCTCTGCTCGGCGGCATCACTCATGGCACCGATCCGGCTGCCAGCTCACATGGCACACCGCAGCGGGAATGCCATGCTGGCGAAAGCAGGCCAGCCAGCGGCGCTGATTGTCCTGCAGTCGGTCGCCGGGGCCCTTCACCTCGATCAATCGATAGCGAGATTCGGCGGCTTCCGGCGTGAACTGGATGAGATCGGGCAAGCCGGCGCGGTTGGCCCTGAGATCGGTCAGCAGGCGCTCGAAACAGGCCCGCAGATGAACGGCGGGGATACAGCGCAGCGCCAGCTCCAGCATGGGCTCGTCGAGCCCCTCCCAGTGCACGAAGGGTGAGGCCAATCCCCGCTTCTCGCGCCAGGTATTCCATATCGCCTCGCCGTGGCTGCCCTCATCGAGCCGTGCCAGGCTGGCCTCGAACAGCTCACGGCGACGAGCCACGAAGTCGTCGCGATAAAGGTCCGCCGGCCCACTGTGAAAGGGATGGAAGAAAGCGCCTGGCAGCGGAGCGAACAGCGCAGGCCAGCAAAGCAGGCCGAACAGCCCGGTCACCAGGGTGTTCTCGACGTAGTACACCGGGGCGTCGGGCCGCGTCAGATGCTCGGCAACCGCCCGCTCTACGCTTACCGTAGCGGCCCGCGCCAGACAAAGTTCAAAGCGTTGCGGCGTCGCTTCCGGCGCGTGCTCCGGCGCCGCCAAGCCCAACCGGCGGCACAGCCTGGGTACCAGGCGCTCCAGCGCCTGGTGCTCCTGTTCGCAGGCCGGCGCCATCAGCGCCTTGCTGGCAAGGCTATGGGCCTGTCGGTACTCACCCATTCGCTCCAGCAAGCGCAGGCGACGAATACGTGCCTCCACCTGCCCGCCCAGCCCTGCACCGCTTGCGCCGTAGAGTTCGAGGGCCAGTGCCACCCGCCCGGCGCGCTCGGCAGCCTGCCCCAGATGAAACAGCAGCCGGCCGCGTCGCTGCGCCAACCAGACGTTGTCCTCCGGCACCGTCGGCACTGCTGCCATGAGCTCCTCGGGTGTCTCGCCTACCGCAAGGCGTTCGCGTAGTGCATGCAGGCTTAAATAGGCGTCCACCTCCTCTCGATCGCGAAACGCGCGTGAGCCGGGATGCCACTCGACCCGCTCGAAACGCTGCAAGCCAAGCTCGGTCAGTACGAATTCGGACCAGTCCTGACGCAGGTTGCCGAAGAACATCAGCCGCAGCCGGTCGCACCACGGCATCAGGGTCAGCCGCACGATACGCTCTTCGCCCAGCACGGCGCTGGCTTGCGGCCACCATTGCGCCAGGGGTCGTGGCTGATCCAGCTTTGGCAGCAGCGCCTCGCCAATGGCCGCCTTGCTGGCTCTGGGCGTAAGCCCCGCCGCCGCGATCTCCCCGGCCAGGGCCTGGCGCAGCTCATCCAGGCGCAGCAGACGGAACAATTCAACAAGCGTGAGCTTCGGCTCCGCCTCCACCCAGCCGGCCTCGATCAAAGGCGTCATGGCCTCACGGGTCGCACCGATCTCTGCGTATGTGAGTTTCCCACTGCGAAAGCAGTCGCCCTTGCGCATCACCATGCGCACCAGCAGCGCCTGGGCAGCCTTCGGCACGGCCGCAAAGCGTTCAGCGAAGGCCAGCTCCTGCTCGGTCAGCAAATCGGCGTGACGATCACTCACCCAGTCGAGAACGAAGCGAAAGTTCGCCAGATAGTAGAAAGGGTCGTCGAGCGACGCCGTGGACGACACCGGGGCGGAAATACTGTTCATGCATCCATGATATCAGCCTTGCCGCCCTTCGCCAGCATCCACGCTCAGCGCAGACCTGCGGCGAGTGAGCGCACCACCTCGGCCGCCGGCGCCTCACGGCAGGCGCTGGCGTTCTGACCGGCCCATAGCGGTGAAAAATCGCTGCTGCCCGCCGCCTCGGCAGCGCTTCGCAGCGGCGCGATGGCTGAGGTCGCTAGAGGAAAGGCGGGAGCCACGTCACTCAGCGGGCCGAGTTCATGCATCAGCCGCGTGACGATCCCCCGCGCCGGCCGGCCACTGTAGAGGTTGGTCAGAGCAGTGTGGCATGCCGCTTCGCTTTGCAGCGCACGACGATGCAGCGCCGAGGTAGTGGCCTCCGGACAGCACAGGAAGGCGGTTCCGACCTGGACCGCCGAAGCGCCCAACGCCAGGGCTGCCGCCACGCCACGCGCATCGGCGATGCCGCCGGCGGCGATCACCGGCACCGAAACGGCCTTCACCACCTGGGGCAACAGGGCGAAGGTGCCGACCTGGGTGGTCACGTCCTCGCTGAGGAACATGCCGCGATGCCCCCCCGCTTCCAGGCCTTGAGCAATCACCGCATCGGCACCGTATGCCTCGAGCCAGCGCGCCTCTTCGACGGTAGTGGCAGACGACAGCACCCTCGCCCCCCAAGCCTTGACCCGCTCTAACAGTGCTGCATCCGGCAGGCCGAAATGAAAGCTGACCACCTCGGGGCGAAAGGGCTCCAGAGCGTCGCAGGCCGCCGTATCGAATGGCCGCCGGCCGGCCCCCGTCGGCACACTGCCGATATCGAGACCGTATTCGGCGTAATAGGGCTCCAGAGCCCGATGCCAGCGCGCCAGCCGGGCCTCATCCGGCGTCGGTGGCACATGGCAGAAGAAATTGACGTTGAGCGGGCGCGTGGTGGCAGCACGGATGCGCTGCAGCGCCTCCGTCATGGCCTCGGGGGAAAGCATGGCGCAGGGCAAGGCCCCGAGACCACCCGCCTCGCTGACGGCCACGGCCAGCTCACTGCCCTGTACGCCGGCCATGGGGGCCTGAAAGATGGGAAGCTCGATACCGAGCTGGCGGGTCAGGCTCATGGTTCCTCTCCTTGCTGGTTGCGATTGCGCCGCCATGGTCGCTTCGGTCCCAGGGTATCGGCGGCGTAGGCATCTCGCTCACCCATCGGCTTGGGCTCACCTACCGTGGTGTCCTTGCGGGTCTGGCGCTCCATTTCAGCGTTGATCTCGGCGCCCAGCAATACGACGAATGAGGAAAGCCAGAACCACAGCATCAACACCACCACGGCCCCCAGCGAACCGTAGAGCTCATCCATATTGGCAAACTGGCCGACATACAGCGACAGCCCCCCCGAGCCCAACAGCCACAGCAGCGTCGCCACCACCGTACCCATGCTGACCCACTCCCAGCGCGGCGAGCGCCGATAGGGGCCGTAGCGATAGAGCACGGCAACGCCGAACATCATCAAGAGCAGCAGCGCCGGCCAGCGCAGCCAGGTAATCAGCGTGACCACGGGGCCCTCCAGGGCAAGCCAGGCAACGGCCAAGGGATATAGCGCAATGAAGCTGGTCGCCCCGAGCGACATCACGATCAAACCGATGGTCAGTGCCGCGACAACCAGCGTCTTCTTGACCAGCCCCCGCCGGTCTTCCTCTCCGTAGACGACGTTCAGCCCCACCATCAGGCCGCGCACGCCCTTGGAAGCCACGAACATCGCTATCGTCAGGCTCAACAAAGCCGTCAGGCTGAGGCCGGTGTCGGTGTTTTCGCTGACCTCACGGGCTTGCTCGTTGACCAGGTGAGCTCCCCCGGCTGGCATGAAGCGGCTGATCTCGGCGATTTGACTGACCATCTCCGCCGGGTCGAAGACCAATGCCCACAGCGAAATGACCGCAGCAATGGCAGGGAACAATGAAAGCAGCGCATAGAAGGCGATCCCTGCCGCCAGCATGTTGACGCGATCGTCGGCCAACTGCTCCTTGACTCGCCAGAATACGTCCAGCCATCCCGCGCCGGGTATCTGGTTAGGTTTACCCGCCTTGCGGCCCCTCTGCGGCTTCGCCATGTTTCTCCTTAAGGTTGCTGAGCCGGGCGCAGTATCATGCGGGCGTCCCGGATCTCGATATCGAAGCGGTTGAGAAAGCTCATGCCCAGCAGAGCCACATCGCCTTCGAGCCCGGAGCTGACGGAGCCGCGTACTTCAGCGGCCGTAAAGCCGCCCAGGCTGACTTCGTCGAGCAGCGTCAGGTCGCCGCGAACACGCCCGTTCGCGGTGTTGAACCAGGCCGAGCCCGTCCGTTCCAGCCCCAGCCGCTCGGCGAACTCGGCGGGAACGGCCACGTAAGTGGCGCCGGTATCGAGCAAAAACTCGATCGGCTCTCCGTTGATGCGCCCAGTGGCAATGAAGTGCCCCGAGCGATTGCGCTCGAGCACGATCGGCTCCTCCTGCCCTGTCACTGCATTGACCAGATGCGCGTTGGGATTGCGCTGGGCTTCGAGAAAGCCATATAGCCACCAGCTGCCAAACCCGATGAAGGATGCCCAGAACAGCAGCATCATTCCCATGCCAGCGCGCCGGATCGAACCGTTCTGTCGGTTCATGTCCTATCTCCTGTGTGGCAGGTCCCGTCCACTTTGACACTCGCGCATCCGCTGTCTGTAATGAACGGCGTCACGCTTGGCTTTGCTGCGTTGCGCCATCTCCTTCCCCGCCAGGAGCGTCGACTTCGACTCAACAATGACAAGGATAGCTATATGCACGACGGCATCGACACTTCGACAATGATGATTCACAGCCATTCCCGCACGGCCTCGGTTTTGACCAGCGCCAGCCTGGCCGTTGTCCTGCTGGCCAGTACGTCCGCAGCCGCTTGGGACGGCCTGGTAGAGAAGCAGATCTTCGAGATGGAGGAATACACCACCGTCAGCGGGGAGACCATTGCCCCGGTACGCATCGGCTGGGAGGCCTACGGCACCCTCAACGAGGAGAAGGACAACGTCATCCTGATCACCCATTTCTTCTCCGGCACCAGTCACGCCGCAGGCCGCTACGCCGAGGACGATGCCGCCCCCGGCTACTGGGATGCCATCATCGGCCCCGGCAAGCCGCTCGATACCGACGAGTACTACATCATCGCCTCGGACACCCTGGTCAATCTGAACGCCCACGATCCCAACGTGACCACTACCGGACCGGCGACGACCAACCCCGAAACCGGCGAACCGTGGGGCACCGACTTCCCGCTGGTTACCATTCGCGACTTCGTCGAGGTGCAGAAGGCCTTGCTCGAGAGCCAGGGCATAGAGCAGCTGCATGCCGTGATGGGGCCCTCCATGGGCGCCCTGCAGGCCTACGAGTGGGCCAGCGCTTATCCCGACCGGGTCGAGCGGCTGATCTCGGTAATCGGCGGCGGTGTTGCCGATCCCTGGCTGCTGGCGACTCTTAGCGCTTGGGCCGCTCCCATCCGTGTGGACGCCAACTGGAACCAGGGTGACTACTACGACGGCGAGCCTCCGCTGGACGGGCTGCGCGAAGCGCTCAAGCTGGTGACGCTGAACGCCAACCACTGGCAGTGGGCCAATGAAACCTTCGATCGGAGCTGGGCCGACGAGGGCGCCGACCCGACCCGCGAACTCGACGCACGCTATGCCATCGAGCAGACCCTCGACGACATCGCCGCTGCCCGCGCAGAGATCGCCGATGCCAACCACCTGCTTTATCTGGTCAAGGCCAATCAGGCATTCGTTGTCGGACACGACGGGGATCTGGAAGAGGGGCTGGCGCGTATCGAAGCACCCACCCTTATCCTCTACAGCGAGAACGATCTGGTCTTCGCACCGGAGGGCGTGCGCAAGACGGCCGAGCTGATCGAAGCCGGCGGCACCTCGGTCGAGCTCATCACACTGGAGGGCTCGCGCGGCCATCTGGATGGTGTGCTCGGCATCGACCAGGCCGGGGATCGTATCCGCGATTTTCTGTCTCAGTAAGGCGCCCGCTCCCTGACGGCTCAACCCGCCAGGGAGCGCACCAGGAGATAGGCCCCCATGGCCAGCAAGCCGCTGAGGAAGACACGACGGAAGGTCGTTTCCGAGAGCCGGCGGCGCAATCGCTGCCCCAGCTGCATGCCCACCAGGGCCGGCACTACCGCCCCCAGCGATAGCAGCCCCAGTTCCAGGCTGAGCAGCCGCTGGCCACCCATGGAGAGACCCAGCGCCATGGTGGTGACCACGAACAGCACGCCCATGGCCTGGATCAGCATGTCCCTGGGCAAGCCGAGCGACTGCAGGTACGCCACCCCGGGGAAGACCGAAGAGCCGGTCATGCCGGTGAGCAGGCCGGTCAGGGCGCCGTTGATCGGCGCAGCATGACGACCCCGGCTGACCAGCTTGCCGAGGCCGAGGTTGAACAGCCCGGCAAGGGCGTAGAAAACGATCAGTAGCCCGAGCAGACCCGAGAGCCAGCGTACGTCGACCCTGGCGAGGATGCCCACGCCCAGCCACACCGTCACCACCGAGGCCGCCAGGAAGGGCCATAAACGTCGCAGGATCTGCTGCAGATAACCGCCCACCAGGGCCTGCCAGACGTTGGTGATGATGGTGGGCGCCAGCAGCAGCGCCATGGCCGACGGCAGCCCCACCGTGGCCGTGAGCAGCGCCAGCGACACCGTCGGCATGCCCATGCCGACGACACCCTTGACGATACCGGCGACGACGAACGTTGCCGCCACCAGTATCAGCAGCACCGGATCGAAGGTCATGAGGGGGTTACCTCGCCAGAGGCCACCGCGCCGTTGCTCGCTTCCCATTCGGCCGCCGCCTGCTGGCCCCGAACCTGATTGACCGCCAGGCAGATCAGCATGGCGACGATGAACAGCGCCGCGCACAGCAGAATCGAAGCCTGCAGCCCCACCACGGTCTGCAGCAGCCCGAGAGCGACGATCCCGAAAACGCCCGCCAGCTTGTTGGCCAGCCCCCAGAAGCCGAAGAACTCGGCCGACTTGCGCGCGGGGGAGAACAGCCCCACCAGGGCGCGGCTGGCGGACTGACTGGAGCCCAGCGAGAGCCCTGCCAGACAGCCGACGAACAGGAAAAGGTGCTGGGCTTCCCAGGTGAGCCCCAGGCTGGCATTGAGGAAGGCGGTGACCTCCGGCGTGGCCCAGATGGCGAGCACCGCCGCCACCCACAGCAGCAGGGTCAGCTGATAGGTGAACTTGGTACCGATACGATCCTGAATGAAGCCGAAACCCAAGGCGCCGGCTGCCGCCGTGATCTGCACGATGATGAACATGATGTTGCGCACCGACTCGTCCCAGCCGATCACCTGGGCGCCGTAGATGAACGCAAAGGCGATGATGATGTAGACCCCAGCCATGGAGAACAGCAGCGACACCAGGAAGATGCCCAGGTCGCGGAAGCGCCTGAGCTCATGCAGCGTAGTGGAGACCCGCTCCCAGGCGATGTCGCGATAGCGCTTGTGCTGGGGCTGCGGCGTGCCACGCTCCTTTACCCAGAGGAAGGTGGGAATGGCAGCGATCAGGAAAAAAGCCGCAGCAAAAGGACCGACCCAGCGGATGCGCTCGAAGTTGTTCAACGTGGCCTCACCCAACGCCACCAGTGTGAAACCTGCCGCGAACAGGCCACCGACATAGCCCAGCGCCCAGCCGAAGCCGGAAATCTTGCCGAGGTCCTGCGGCGGGCCCAGATCCGGCAGGAAAGCGGCGATGAACGACTCGCCCATGGAATAGGCGTAGTTGGATATCACGATCAGCAGCAGCCCGAGCATGATGTAGCCCGGCGCCACGAAGTAGAGCAGTGCCGTGGCCACCACCGTGACGATGTAGCTGACGAACAAGAAGCGCTTCTTGGCCGCCCGGTAGTCCATCACCGCCCCGCACAGCGGTGCGGTGATCACCACCAGCAGATAGCTCGTGGCGAGCGCCAGGCTCCATAGCAGATTGGCCAGCCGGAAGCCATCCTCGCGGTCACCGACGATGACGGTGGTGAACAGCTCACCGAACACGACGGTGATGATCAAGAGCGTATACGCCTGGTTGGCGAAGTCGAACATCGCCCAGCCCAGGATTTCCTTGTTCGATGCCCGCTGCCTGGCGCCAGCGCTACCAGTCGCCGGTGTCACGCTCATCCCCTTTCTCCTATGCCCTTTGGGAGCTCCCCCGAAGCGCTAAGCCTACCAGCAATTCGTGTCCGACATGACGCAGGAGCGGCTTTCACTACACTGGAAGGAAGTGCTGAACAAATCGACGAGCGAGACGAAGCACAAGACGCACTGAGCACGGTAACCGAAGCATATGGAATATGTGAGGGTTCCGCGCAACGCAGCGATTCGCTCGCGCTGGCATTTGTACAGTGTTTCCGTAGGGACACACTTGGACGGAGGTGAATAATGAATGGACGCTGGAGTGGTACCCCACTGCTGACCCTGGCCATGGTCGCGGCAGCCGCCGGCGCCGATGAGGTGACGTTGAGCACCGATCATCATGAGCTGAGGCTGGTACCGGTAGCGGAAGATCTCGATCAGCCCTGGGGCGTTGCCGTACTGCCCGGCGAGCTCTACGTGATAAGTGAACGCACCGGACAGCTCAGGATCTTCCACAACGATGAGAGCCAGACGGTGGAAGGCCTGCCCGGCATCCACGTCGAAGGACAGGGAGGACTGCTCGATGTAGCCGCCTCACCGGACTACCCCGACTCAGGCTGGATTTACTTCACCTATTCCAGTGGCGACAGCGACTCCACCGCCACGGCGTTGGCGCGGGGCCGGCTAGCGGGGGACCAGTTGACGGAAGTGGAAGAGCTGTTCGAACAGAACCGGCGTTCCGAACCCGGATCACGATCGGGCTCGCGACTGGCCTGGATGGACGACGGTACCCTGCTGATGTCGATAGGCGACCGCGACTCATCCGAGCGGGCCCAGGACACCAACGATCATGCCGGCTCGATACTGCGGCTTAATCCGCAGGGTCTGGCGCCCGAGGACAATCCTCTGTTCGAAGAGGCTGGCTATCTGCCCGAAATCTACTCCTGGGGGCACCGCCATGTACTCGGCCTGGCGGTGGGTGAGACCCGCGGCGATGTCTGGGCCGTGGAAGCACGCAACAGCGGACACGACGAACTCATCCGCATACGCAGCGGTGAGAACCACGGCTGGTCTGGAGAGGAAGACAGCGAAGAGTCTGCCGGTGCAGACTTCCTGGACGATCTCGCCAGCGGTGAGCTATTCAGCGATGAGGACGTCGTCGCCCCCTCCTACCGCTTCGAATCCGATGTGTCCCCCGCGGGACTGGCGGTGATCGACGGTGACCGCTACCCACAGTGGCAAGGTAACCTGCTCGTAGGCGGCCTGGAAAGCGAGCAGCTCTACCGCTTCGAGGTAAACGGTGAAGAGGTGGTGGCAGTGGAAGAACTGCTCGACCAGCCCTTGGGGCCGGTGCGCGACATACGCCTAAGCCCTGAGGGGTATCTCTACGTTCTGATCGGCGACGAGGAGGGCACCCTCTACCGGCTCGAACTCGACGAATAAGTTTCCTTTCGGCCCGCCGTACGGCGGGCCTCATCCCCCTTGCGTGGACACGGTACAGCTTCACTTCTCACGCTCCCCCGGGCATTATCGGAGTTAATCCAGGTTAAGTACTCCGCCTGTGTGGCTTCGCATCCGAAAGGCTCCTGCCATGAGCACGAGCGTGCGAACGAGGCCAGCAAGCCAAGAGAAAAAGAAAAACAGCAAGGGGCACAGGACACATGAAAAAGTGGTGGTCATCGCTGTTGCCGTTGCTCGTGCTACATTCGTTCCCGGCTGCCGCCAGCCTGGCGGAGCTGACCTTCATCACCGAAGAGTATCCCCCTTATAACTACCGCCAGAATGAGCGCCTCGAAGGATTGTCCATCGAACTGCTCGAGCGGATCTTCGCCGAAACGGATACCGATCTGTCTCGGGACGACGTGCACTTCTATCCTTGGGCGCGAGGCTATGAAACGGCTCTCTCCGAGCCCAATACGGTGCTGTTTTCCACCACGCGCACCGAGCAGCGTGAAGACCTCTTCCAGTGGGTGGGCCCCATCGCCACCGACAGGGTGACGCTGATCGCCAGGCGTGACCGTGACATCCAGCTCGACGACATCGACGACGTCATCGCCGGAAGATACCGTATCGCCGTCATTCGCGAGGATATCGGCGCCCAGAAGCTCCAGGCAGCTGGAGTGCCCAGTGAGCAGATTCATGCAGCGATCTCCAGCGTCAGTGCCCTGCGCATGCTCGAACGAGGCCGGGTGGACCTGTGGGCCTATGGCGAGGATGTCGCCTTCTGGCTGATGCATGAAGAGGGCCTGCCCACCACCGACTTCGCGCCGGCACTGACCATTAGCGAATCCGATCTCTACTACGCTCTGAATCGCGACACCGACCCGCGCCTGGTACAGCGCATGCAAGCGGCACTGGACCAGCTTCAGAGCCGTGGCGTCGTCAGTGAAATTCTCGGTGGCAACATTGCCTTCAATACCGAGGAGTACCCACCCTATAACTACCAGGGAGAAGACGGCACCATCACGGGGATTTCCACGGAGCGGCTGCGCGCCGCATTGGCCGAAGCCGGACTCGAGGCCGAATTCAGATTGCTGCCATGGGCACGGGCCTATACTGAGGCCCAGCTGCGCGAACGCCACTGCGTCTACTCGACCACCCGAACACCCGAGCGTGAATCGCTGTTCACCTGGGTGGGGCCGCTGACATCCAGCACCTGGGCCGCCTTCGCCCTGGAGGACGCCGGTATCGAGGCTGCGTCCCTGAATGACCTGACGACCCTGCGCGTCGGCAGCTTTCGCGAGGATGCCGTAGGCCAGTACGCCGCCAATCAGGACGTTCCTATCGTCGTCGCCAGCGCCGAACGCGAGAACATTGGCCGCCTGCGTGCCGGTGTAATCGATGCTTGGGTCACCGGCGAACACACTGCTAACTACCTTGCCGAAGAGGCCGATCTACCGCTGCGCCGTCTGTTCGCGTTCAACGAGGTGGATCTCTATCTCGCCTGCCACCCTTCGGTGCCCGAACACTTCATTACCCGCTTGCAAGCTGCACTCGACCGGACTCATGACGTCGTGGAGACGCCCCCGTGAATCAATCCTCTGGCATGGAACGCCAGCCCCGCAGGCGCAGCCTGACCGCCAAGCAAGCCGGCCTCACCCTCATCATTGCGCTGGTGCTGAGCATACTCGCCGGCACAGTCGAGTTGGCGCTGGATGCACGGGCGATGCAGCGCGAAATCGTGAACGAAACCCGCGTGCGCCTCGACCTGGTACATGGCACCGCGGCCGAAGCCGCTTTCCAGCTCAATCCCGAGCTGGCGGAACAGGTAGTCAACGGCCTTTTCCAGGGTGGCCCCGTTGCCAGCGTGGCCATTCGTGACGACTTCCAGCGCGCCATGGCCGAGCGCCAGCGCGAGACTGAGCCGACCGCCAACCGGTTCGCCCAGGCGCTGTTCGGCGATATCCTCCACTATCGCAAAACCCTCTATTACCAGGCCGGCACCCATGCCACCCCACAGCCCATCGGCGAGCTATCCCTGAGCCTGGCGATCGACAGTCTGGCTCATGACTTCAGCCAGCGTAGCCTGCTGATCTTCTCGCTCGGCGTGGTAAAGGCGCTGGCCATTGCGGCACTGCTGGCACTGGTGTTCCACTGGTTCGTCACTCGCCCGCTGCTCAAGGTGCATGCGGCCATCGCTGCCACCGACCCTAACCATCCCGGCCGCTGGCCCAAGCCGGCCATGGGCCGTCATGTCAACGACGAGCTGGGCCATCTGGTGGCTAGCGTCGATCAACTGCTGCAGGCCTTTCAGCGTGGCCTGGACCAGCGTGACCAGCTGCATCAGATTTCCACGATCGATGGCCTGACAGGTATCGCCAATCGCCGCCACTTCGATACCTTTCTTCACCAGGAGTGGCAGCGCGCCCAGCGAAGCGACCATGCCATTTCAGTGATCTTCATCGATATCGACCATTTCAAGGAGTTCAACGATCACTACGGCCATGTGGCCGGCGACGACACCTTGAGAGCCATTGCCAAGGCGCTCACCCGAGTCGTACACCGCGCCTCCGATCTGGTGGCACGCTACGGCGGCGAGGAGTTTGTCTGCGTGCTGCCGGACACCGATCTGGAGGGCGCCGAGCTAGTGGCCCAACGCATTCAGAAAGAGATCCGCGACCTCGACATCGCCCACGAACACTCCACCCGCTCGGGGCGGGTCACCGCCAGTTTCGGGGTGTCCAGCAGCAAACCCGCCCACGACGGAAGCAGCTGTGAGGCGCTGCTGGCCCAGGCCGACGGCCAGCTCTATCGCGCCAAGCGACAGGGCCGCGACCAAGTCGCCGTTCAGAACTGAACTGCCCAGGGAACCGGCGGGTAAGCTGAGGATCGATAGAGTAGAACCCGAGGCGGAGAAGATGCATGAGCAGACGTGACGAGTTCATCGAACAGATGAAGGCGCGACTGGACGAGTGGAACGCCGAGATCGAAGCCTTGGCGGCTCGTGCGCGCCAGGCAAGCGTCGAGGCACAGGCCCGATACCACGACGACATCGAACGTCTGAAGCGGCGCCGCGACGAAACCCAGCGGCGGCTCGAAGAGTTGCAGTATGCCAGCGAGGCGGCTTGGGATGCTCTGCAGCAAGGGCTCGACGACGCCTGGGAGCTGATGCGCAAGGCGTTGCGCGACGCCCAACGCCATGCGCCGCCACCAAAGGACGTCAATCAGCCGGGGGACGAACCGCCCCGTTCGCCGGGCGGCTCTCCCTAGCGCTTGTCCTCACTATCCGGCGCCTTGGCATCGGGCGCGTGCACCTCGCTGCCGCGCTGCAGCCTGTCGATCGACTCACCCCCCTGGCGTGTCAGCTGCGCCAGGCGGTCGATCTGGGCGTCGAGCTGAGGCAGCGCTTCCTGGCGGTAGCGGGATAGGTCGTCGATAGCGCCGAGCACGTCATCGAAGGCCTGTTCCAGCGCCTGCATGTCGAGCTGAGCCGAGGAAGCGCGGGTCTGTATCTCCACTCCCTGCTGGCGCAACGCCTTGGCCGTCCCTGCAATCATCTCCGAGGTCGTGGTGTTGAGCGACTCCACGCGATCCAGGACCAGGCGCTGATTGGCCAGCGCCAACGCCACCGCCACCGCCACGGTCAGCGCCGAGACAGTGACATGCAGGGCTCGGTCGACGCCGCGGATCAGCTCGCGATTGTTGCGAATGATCACCTCCAGCGCCAGCACGCCCTGCTGACTCACCGCCTGCTGCTGCTGAAGGTCGAGAATGCGCTGGCGCAGCGGGAACAGCAGCTCTTCCTCGATGAATCCCCGCTGGGGGTGCTCGTCACCCATCTGCTGCAGCGCCTGAGCCAGGCGCCTGTCGATCAGCCGCCCCAGGTCGACCTGACGCTGAAGGCGGCCCAGCAGCTGGCGTAGGCTCTCCTGGTCGTCACTGAGGGTAATGTTGTCGCGGCGCAGCATATCGCGGCCGGATTCAAGGTCGGCGATGATCGCATCCAGCGCCTGCTGGGCGTTCTCGAATTTGCGGAAGTAGCGCTGCACGCGGCTACCGGCACCGGGTATCCGGGAAAGCAAGCGGTCGAAAGTCCCTGACGCCAGGCGGTGTTGATGGGGGTCGAGTTCCTGCATGTGGCCGCGCAGGTCGATCAGGGCCTTGGCCACGGGGCCGCCCTCATCGCCCTGATGGGCCAGCTTGCGCAGCGGTGCCTGCAGCATTTCGCTGTGATGCGCCGCCTGCTGCTGCAGCTCCAGACCCATCTCGTCCACCGCACGCCGCTGCCGGTCGAGCCCGGCACCTTCGCTGGCCAGCACTTCGTCAACGAAGGTATCGGCCAACTGCTCTAGTTCAGGGTCGTCGATCACGATCTCATCGCTGTCCGAAGGCACCGGAGCGACCTCCTCGAGCTCACTGGCGATCTGCTCCAATGGCGGCAGCGAGAGCGATGAGCCACGTTCGGACGGCTGCTTCATATGCGTTCTCCCTTCAGGCCTTTCCCGCACCTTATCAACAATGTCAGGCGTGATGCTCGCCCTGGCCTGGGCCAGGTCAACGTCGCTCGCTGCGACTGTACCGCTCGGCACCCTCGATGAAACGCCGCAAGTCCTCCAGAGCACGGTCGGTCGCGAGCGAGGCCTGAGGCCGCTCCGTTTCCACCCGCGCCAAGGCCACTGCCGTATCGTCGAGCAGGGTCAACGCCGACTCGTTGCGTGCCACCAGGCGGCGAATGCGTCGGTCGGTCTCCTCGATGAGTTCCAGACGGCGCTTCAGCGCGATCCGTTCCTCGACCGAGAGCCGGCTGCTGCCCTCCTGCTCCAGGCGACGGCGCACGTAGTCGCCATCGAGCCCCATGACGCCTCGTGCCTGGGCAGACATGGAAGTGAAGGTATCCACCACCCCGAGGCAAACTTCAGTGATCAGGCTGCGGGAGCGCTCGTAGGCCAGCTCGCTGCGGTCGAAGCGGTTGCCCAGCAGCTCCATCACGTGCGCATAGCGGGTATAGAAACGATCCACCTGGCTCGCCAGGTCACCGCGTTTGACGTCGAGCAGCTGCTGCTTGGCGCGGCACAGCGCCAGTGTCAGCTCGTCGGCACCCACCGGCGGCTTCGCCGGATCGAGTTCCGCCACCCCGGCTTCCCGCGCGCTGCGCTCACGTTCGGCGCGCTTGCGCTCGGATTCGGCCGCCAGCCGTTCCTGCAACTGCCGCTGGTGCCTCCTGGCACGCCAGCGACGCCAGCCCCGCTCAACGGGCAGCGCTACCCCCACCGCTACCAGGCCGGCTAGCCAGCCGCCAAGGGTGGGGCCAAATCCGCCCCACAGCGAAGTCAGCCACAGCAGTGTGCTGATGAAGGGCACCAGCAAACAGTAGCGAAACAGGACTTGAAAGCGATTGGGGTTCTCGGTGGGCAACGCCAGACGCGGGTTGGCCAGCCCGACCAGACACCACGGCAGGCAGGTGACGAACAGCCCATATGCGAATCCCTGCAGAAATCCCAGCATAAGCCTCGTGCGCCAGCGGGTAGATGTTTCCGAGTGTACGGGGGCCGGCGTCGCGGTGCGAGTCCGCTGAACTCAGCGGCACAGGCGAAAGCCACGCATGCCGAAGTGGAAATGGTCGGCATGGGCACGGTTGTATTCCGGGCCCAGCACGTTGCCGAACAGATCGCAGGCACCATCGCGGGCCTCGCGCAGGAAGCTACCGCGCTCGCCTTCATCGTCCCAGTGATGGATCAACGTGATCCGCCGCCCGTCCTCGAGATGGAAGGCCGCTACGTCGAGCGCCTCGGCCGTGGCATGTTCGCTGAGCCGGCCGCTCTCACGACCATAGACGTTACGACAGGCAAAACTGCCGAAATGTTCGATGCTTGCCACACGCGTATCGAAGTGCGCCTCAGCCGCCGGCTGCAAACGCTGGCGCTCGTACATGACCCAGGCCAGGGCCAGCGGGCAGCGGGCGACGAAACTGGCGTTGAATTCGACCTCACTGCCGTGAACGCGCACCACGTTTTCCAGCGGACAGCCCTGCACCGGCTCATGGTCGTCCAGCGGCGTGAAGCGCAGCGCGCCTTCAGGGGCGGTTTCCAGCGCGGCCAGGCAGCCTGCACGATCATCGGAAAGACGATGCAGCTTCCATTTCGTCACCGGCGTCAACCGATCATCGACACTCAGCGGTGCCCAGGGGTGCCAGTGGCGCGGAATGCGCTCCTCGTACTGCCATAAGGCCCAGGCAGCAGCTCCCAGCAGTAACATCAGAACCAGCAGCGAGCGCATCTCACCTCAGTGTCAGAGCAACAAATGCAGGATCAGCGCCACACCGCCCACCACCAGCGCGGTTATCACGGCAATATCCACCGCTCGGTCGAGCCAGCGGTCGAAGCCGCCCTGGCGGCGGCGAGGCGGCTGACGCCGCCGGGTGGCGCCGCGATGTGGACGATGACGCGTACCGATGATTGCCATGCCGAGCTTCCGCTTCCTGTTTTTTCAGAGAGTACGACCTGCGCCGCACGCTGGCTACCGGCAATCGCAGCGTGAGCTTGCCTACCCCCCTTCACGGCGATGAATGCGCCGGTTGATCACATTGGGTGCGCGACGTAATCGCTCCTGCTCGCCCAGCGATTCGGCCTCGAAGGCGTCGGCTCCCACCGGTGTTTCGCCATGGCGACGGTAGAGTTGGGTCAGCATGGCCTGGCGGTCGGCGCGTAGCTCACGGATCAGCACCAGGATCATGCCGTAGATGATGAAGGTGAACGGTAGCGCCGAGAGCACGGCGGCGGACTGCAGCCCCGACAGCCCGCCGGCGGCGATCAAGGTGAGGCAGATGGCAGCGATCAGCACGCCCCAGATCACCCGCTTGAACAAGGGCGGGTTGATCGACCCGTTATCGGTCATCTGCGCCACGATATAGGAGGCAGAGTCGGCCGAGGTGACCAGGAAGATGAAGATCAACAGCATGGCGATCAACGACAGCACGCCGGAAAACGGCATGAGCTCGAACATCTCGAACAGCGCCACGGTGATGTTGGCCTCGGTGGCGGCCGCCAGGCCCACATCGCCGTTGAGTTCCATGTGCAATGCAGCGCCTCCGAACACCCCGATCCACAGGCAGGCCAGCATCGGTGGCACGATCAGCACACCGAAGACGTACTGCTTGATCGTGCGACCACGCGACACCCGGGCCACGAAAGTGCCGACGAAAGGCGACCAGGCGATTACCCAGGCCCAGTAGAAGATCGTCCAATTAGCCGCCCAGGTGTTGTCGGTGAAGGGCGAGATACGCAGGCTCATGCCGATGAAGTTCTGCAGATAATCGCCGATACCCAGGGTGATGGTTTCCAGAATCATCACCGTTGGACCGGTGATCAGCACATAGAGCATCAGCGCGATACACAGGATCATGTTGAGGTTGGAGAGCCGGCGAATGCCCTTGTCCAGCCCCGACCAGGTGGAAGCCATGTAGGCCAGGAACATCACGAAGAGGATGACGAACTGCCACAGCACACTCTCGGGCAGCCCGAACACGGCGTTGAAGCCGCCATTGAGCTGGAGCACGCCAAGGCCCAGCGAGGTCGCCACCCCCATGACCGTGGCCACCACCGCGAAAACGTCAAGGGTGGGTGCGTAGGGGCGCACCCGGGGGTATTTGGCCGAGATCGACGACAGCACCGAAGAGACCAGCCCGGCCTGCCCCTTGCGAAACTGGAAATAGGCAATGATCAGCCCGACCACCGAAAAGGCGGCCCACTGGTGCACGCCCCAGTTGAAATAACTGTACTGAATGGCGTAACGCGCCGCCTCGGTGGATTCCGCCGTGACATCGCCATAGGGCGGGTCGATGTAGTGGAACATCGGTTCGGCCATACCGTAGAACACCAGACCCACGCCGAAACCGGCGGCCAGCAGCATGCTGATCCAGGAGAAGAAACTGAAACTTGGCGTGCTGTCCTGCGGCCCGAGGCGGATCTTGCCGTACTTGCTGAACGCCAGGCCCACCAGAAAAATGACGAAGCCGAACACCGAAAGCAGGTAGAACCAACCGAAAAGCCGGGTCACGCCGACCAGCGCGGCATCGGCGGCATTGCCGAACGCTTCGGGAAAACCGGCGCCGGTAACGACCAGCACCAGAATGATCAGGGCCGATACGGTAAAGACCCGCTGCCCTCCATGGTTGGCCATACAGAAATCCCTTATTCCGTCCTTGGGCCTCTCATGCTAGCAGCATGACCCCAGCGGCACACAATTCTCCCCCGTGGCAGACCACGCGAGGATTGCATCGAAGCGCGGAGAAGAGGATTCTAGGAATACCAAGCAGGCTAAGGAATTCCAGCGTGACCATGCCCAACCTCTCCCGGACCCCGCTTTCCGTGCTCGACCTGGCGCCCATCCGCCAGGGCGGCACTATCGCCGACAGCTTTGCCGAGAGCGTGGCTCTTGCCCAGCTGACAGAAAGCCTTGGCTTCACGCGTTACTGGCTGGCCGAGCACCACAGCCTCGACGGCATCGCCAGTGCCGCTACGGCGGTATTGATCGGCCACATTGCCGGTGCCACGAGCCGGATTCGCGTGGGTAGCGGCGGCATCATGCTACCCAACCATGCACCGCTGGTGATCGCCGAACAGTTCGGCACCCTGGAGACGCTCTACCCGGGGCGCATCGACCTGGGGCTGGGCCGCGCGCCCGGTTCGGATGGTGCCACCATGGCGGCGCTGCGCCGAGACCCCTACGCCGGCGGCGAGAACTTCCCCGAGCTGCTTGCCGAATTGCAGGGCTTCCTCGACGACGAACGCCCCGACCAGCGGGTGCGCGCCGTGCCCGGCCAGGGCACCAGGGTGCCGCTCTGGCTGCTTGGCTCCAGCGGCTACAGCGCCCAGCTCGCCGCTCGTGAGGGGTTGCCGTTCGCCTTCGCCGCCCAGTTCGCTCCGGGCTATCTGCACGAGGCACTGCGCCTCTACCGCGACAACTTCCGCCCCTCGGCGCTGCTCGACCGCCCCTACGCCATGGTCGGGTTGCCGGTGATCGCCGCCGAAAGCGACGACCAGGCCGAATTCCTCGCCTCCACCACCCGCCAGAAGTTCCTCGGCATGGTGCGAGGCAAGCGCACTCGCTCACTGCCTCCGGTCGAAAACCTCGACTGGACGCCCATGGAGCGGGTGCAGGTGGAGCAGTTTCTGGGGGCAGCGGTGATTGGCGGTCCCGACACCGTACGGGCGGGCCTCGAACGCTTTCTCGAGCAGACCGGCGCCGACGAGCTGATGCTCAATACCGATACCTATGCCAGTGCGGATCGTCTGCGCAGCTACGAGATCGTCGCCGAGCTATGGCGAGCATGACCGTTACGCCCCCAGGCGCCAAACTGGACCTTGCCGGCACGCTTCTCGGCATTCGCCGTATGGCGCCGCTGTCGCTGTTCGTGGTGGTATTCGGACTGGCCTTCGGTGTGGCCGCCCTGGCGCGCGGCCTGTCGGGACTCGAGGCGATGCTGATGAGTGCGCTGGTGTTCGCCGGCGCCTCGCAGTTCGCCGCTCTGGAGCTCTGGGGGCCGGAAATCCCGCTGTTGCCGCTGATCGCCACCACCTTTGCCATCAATGCTCGACACTTGCTGATGGGGGCGGCCATCCAGCCTTGGCTGGCGCACCTCCCTGCCAGCCAGCGCTATGGCTGCGTCGTGCTGATGAGTGATTCCAACTGGGCCATGGCTGCCGCCGATCGCCAGAAGGGTGAAACCAATGTGGGCATGCTGGTAGGCGGCGGCATCGCGCTGTGGCTGACCTGGCTGCTCGGCACCCTGCTCGGCGTGGTTTTCGGCAGCGGTATCGAAGAGCCCGAGCGCTTCGGCCTCGACGTGATCATGGGCTGCTTCCTGTTGGCGATGCTGGTGGGCGGTCGACGCGACCTGGCCATGCTGGTGCCGTGGGGCGCCGCCGCGCTTGCCGCCTTGGCCGCCATGGCCTGGTTGCCGCCGCATTCGCATGTGATCGTCGGGGCCCTGGCCGGTGGCCTGGCGGGCCTGTTGTTGCCGTCACCCCCGGCGAAGGAGACACCCGCGTGACGCTGCCTTCCACAGCAGCCGGCGCCGTCATGGCCATTGTGATCATGGCCGTGGTCACCTATGTGACCCGTGCCGGCGGTGTCTTCGTGATGTCGCGCGTGCCCATCGGGCCAAGAGTAGAGCGCTTCATCAATGCCATGGCGGGCTCGGTACTGGTCGCCGTGATCACGCCCATGGCGGTGCAGGGTGACTGGGGCGCACGCCTGGCGCTGGTGGCCACCCTGGTGGTGATGCTGGCCACGCAGAAAGCGCTGGCGGCGATCAGCGCCGGCATTCTGGCGGCGGCGCTGTGGCGGCTATGGCTGTGATGACCAAGGCTCGGGAACGTTTGCCCCGTGCGGGCCTCCAAGAGGTACTCGATCCCGCGACTGGCGGTGCCATTACCGCCCGGAGATGTCCATGTTCGATCCCAACGACCCACGCCGAAACGCCGCCTGGCAGGCCGCCCAGCAATGGCGCGCCCGGGCCAGCAGCTCCCCCCGCGGCCCCCTGGGCGGGCTGAAGCTGATCCTGACCTGGCTGCTGTTCGGCGTACTGCTCATCGTCGGCACCGTGCTCGGCCTGTTCTTCCTGCTGCTCGGCTGGGCCATGCTGCCGATCGTGCGCTACCGTATGAAAAAGCGCCTCGAGCAGCTCCGCGCCGAGCAGGCCCGCGACGCAGGCAGCGGCTATTACAGCCACGACTCCCCATTCCGCGAACATCGCCGCGGCGGCGAACAGGAACTGCTGGAGGGAGAGTACGAGGTGCGCGAGGACGAGCGCAGAAAGTAGCTCGATGAAAAAAGACCCGCCGGGTGGCGGGTCGAAAGGGTGTCATGCAGGGGGATGCAGACAGTCGGACTCGGCCGACCGGGTCACGTTACCGCCTGCCCTATCGAATCGACCAATAGCCTTTTCGCATCGACCTGATAAGACGGCATTGCCGGTGGAAAAAAGCGTCCGGCTGCCATAACTTGAAAATACACGCCCCTGACAATCCGGAGGACAACAACAATGCCTCGACTTCGGACGACGGCGGCACGCGTGCTGCGCCCCGCCCTGCCCGCCTGCCTGCTGCTTTCCTTCGCCCTGCCCGCCCTGGCCAATGACTACCCTACCGAAGCACGGGTGGATTACGTGCTTGGCTGCATGGCGGCCAACGGCAACAGCTACCTGACCATGCAGAAGTGCGCCTGCAGCATCGACGTGATCGCCGAGCACCTGCCTTACGAAACCTACGAGCAGGTCGAGACGGTCATGGGGATGCAGGACCAGCGCGGCGAACTGGGCGTGCTGTTCCGCACCGAGCGCGGCATGCAGGACCAGGTGCAGGCGCTCAATCAGGCTCAGGCCGACGCCAACCTGCGCTGCTTCTGATGCGCAGGCCCCATGCTCGAAGCGGCCGCCTCGGTCTGGCCCTCGCTACGCTGCTGCTCGCCCCGCTTGCGGCCAACGCCGCCGAACACGCCGAGGGCGAGCGGCTGTTCCGCGCTCAGTGCGTCGGTTGTCACAGCATCGAACCCGGCCGCCACCTGGCCGGCCCCAGCCTGCACGACCTGATCGGGCGCCCGGCGGGGAGCATCGAGGAGTTCGACTACTCGCCGGCGCTCCAGCAGGCCGATCTGGTTTGGAACCGCGACACCCTCGACGCCTTCCTTGCCGGGCCCGAGGCCCTCCTGCCGGGCAATCGCATGGTGCTGTGGGAGCTCGACGAACGCACCCGCCAGCGCATCATCGACTATCTGGAGTACCGCAGCCTGGAAAGCCAGAACGAGGAGAGCCAGGGCACTCCCTGACTCGACGCAATAGGCCGCGTGGCGTGGGCTTCAGCCGCCCTTGCGGGCCATCATGCCGCGGGACGGGTTATACCCCACAATCGCCAGCACCAGCAGCACCACCGCCACCACCACGCTGATCAGCACCGCATCGGCGTTGAAGCGCTCGTACATGGCGAAGCGGATCATCTCCACGGCGTGGGTAAAGGGATTGAGCGCAGCGATCTGATAGACCAGATAGCTGCCCTCGCGGATGCGCCACAGCGGATAGAGCGCCGAGGAGAGAAAGAACATCGGGAAGATGACGAAGTTCATCACCCCGGCGAAGTTCTCCAACTGGCGGATGAATGACGAAAGCAGCAGCCCCAGCGCGCCGACCATGAAACCGGTCACCAGCAGTGCCGGCAGCAGGTAGAGATAGCCCATCGCCGGGGCCTGGATGCCGTAGACCCAGGCGATGGCCAGAAAGACATAGACCTGCACCACCGACACCAGGGTGCTGGCCAGCAGCTTGCACACCAGCAGATACCAGCGCGGAAAGGGACTGACCAGCAGCACCCGCATGCTGCCCATCTCGCGGTCGTAGACCATGGAGAGCGAGCTCTGCATGCCGTTGAACAGCTGGATCATGCCCACCAGCCCCGGGACGATGTACACCTCGTAGAGGATGTAGGTCTGGTAGGGCTCGGTCATGGCCACCCCCAGTGCCATGCGAAAGCCGGCGGCGAACACGAACAGCCATACCAGCGGCCGCACCAGCGCGGCGAGAAAGCGGCTGCGCTGGTGCAGAAAGCGCAGCAGCTCGCGGCCCACCACGCCGCGCAGACAGTGCAGCCAGGGCATCACTCGCATGCGGTCTCCTCATCCCCGACGAGGCGGTCGAAGGCCTCACCCAGCGTCTCGACACCGAGGCGGGCGGTCAGCGTCTCGCTGTGTTCGTCGGCCAGCAGCCGCCCGTGGTGCAGCACCGCGACCCGGTCGCCGGGGCGTACCTCGTCGATTAGGTGGGTCGCCCACAGCACCGCAACGCCGGCCTCGACGCACAGCCGGTGAGCGTGAGTGACGAGATCGCGACGTGAGGCGATGTCGAGCCCCACGGTGGGCTCGTCGAGCAGCAGCAAGCGCGGTTCATGCATCAACCCGCGGGCGATCTCCACCCGCCGCCGCTGGCCGCCGGAGAGGCGGCGCACTCGGGTGCGCCGCTGGTCGGCCAGTCCCACCCGCTCGAGCTGAGCCAGCGCGCGTGCCTTCGCCTCGCGTGGCGACATGCCATGCAGGGCACCGTGGTAGGCCAGGTTCTGCATCACGCTGAGGTCGAGATCCAGGGTCGGCTGCTGAAACACCGCGCCGATGCGGGCGTGGGCCTGCACCGCCTGGCGGCGCACGTCGAAGCCGCCGATGCGAATCTCGCCCCGGCGGCGGTCATGCAGCCGGGTGATCAGCGAGAACAGCGTGGTCTTGCCGGCGCCGTTGGGTCCGAGCAGCACGACGAACTCCCCGGCCTTTATGGCCAGGGAGACGTCGTCGAGCGCCGGCCTGCCGGTGTAGGTGAAGCTCAGCTCGTGGATATCCAGGGCGAGAGCCTCCGCCCCGGCCGTGTGGTTGACCTCATTCACGGTTCGACGATCACGCCCCAGGGGAAGCGCCCCACCGGGATCGAACGCACCGCCCGCAGGCTATCCACCTCGATCATGGTGACGTCACCGCTGACCCCGTTGGTGGTGTAGAGCCGGCTCTCGTCGCCGTTGAGCGCCAGATGCCACACCCGCTGCCCGACCAGGATGTAGTCGAGTACCTCGTAGGTCTGCTGGTCGACCACCGCCACCCGGTTGGCGGGCCCCAGGGCGACGAAGCCATAGCGACCGTCGGAGGTCAGCGCCACCCCTACCGCCTGCACGGTTTCCCGGGGCACGCCCGGCACGTCGAAGCGGATCACGTGCTCGACGTCGAAAGACTCCTGCATGTCGAGAATCGACACGGTGCCGGCGATCTCCGCCGAGACCCAGGCTTCACGACCGTCGTGAGTGAATTCGGCGTGGCGAGGCCGCGCACCTACCAAGCGGTGATGGACCGTTTCCATGGTCTCGGTATCGATGATGTGCGCCATGTTGGAGGTCTCGGTGGTGGAGACCAGCCAGCGACCGTCGGGGCTGATGCCCAGCCCTTCCGGCTCGACCCCCACCGGGATCTCGGTGACCAGCGTACGCCGCTCGTAGTCGAGCACCGAGACGATGTTGTCGTCCTCGTTGGAAACGTAGATGTAGGGCCGGTTGGGGTCGACGCGGATCACCTCCGGATCGTCGCCCGACGCCTGGCTGCGGACCACCTGCAGCGTTTCCAGATCGATCATGTCGATGGCCTCGTCGTCGCCCACCGCCACGAACAGCTCGCTGCCGTCGCTGCTGAAGGCCATCGACCGTGGCCGCCGCCCGACGCTGATGGTTTCCACTACCTCGAGGCGCGCCCCGTCGATGACCGAGATGGTGTTGTCCTTCTCGTTGGAGACGAAGATACGCTCCGCCTGCGCGCTCAATGGCAGCAGCGCCAGTGCCCCCAGCGCCAGCCCGAGCAGCCCGGGTGAGTAAATGCGGTTCAGAAGCGACATTGTGATTCCCCCTCGTCGGCGCCGAGTGCATCGAGCGGCGTGCGTGGATGCAGATAGCCCTCCTGCGGCGACACCGATGCCACCATGCGCGGCCCGGTGATCAGGATGGGTTGGCGCAGCTGATGGTTCCAGGTGCGATAGCTGACCGGGAAGCCCAGGTAGCCGGCGAGTTCGAACTCTTCGCTGAGCATGTAGTCGAGGACCGTCTCGCGCTCCACGGAGCCGGTACGTGCCGCCGCCTCGCCCAGCGAGCGCAGCGCCAGCCAGGCGCCAAAGTCCCGCGGCGTCATCCAGCGGTCGGCAAGCTTTTCGAAGCGCCGCTGCAGCTGCACCGCGCCCCACGACTCGTGAGCCCGATGCCAGGGCGTGGCCATCAACCCCTGGGTGCCGACCACCGGGCGCGGGGCCCAGGTCTGGAAGGGAAAGTACTCGCCGAAATAGTCGGTTTCGTCGGCGATCACCAGGACGTCGTGTTCGGGCAGATCCTGCATGAAAACGGGAATCTCGCGCTGAATGGCGTGAAAGCCCCCCTCGGCGCGACGCGCCATGGGGTCGTGGGGCCACATTCTGTCACCCACGATGCGATGGCCGTAGCGCTCGGCCGAGGCGCGCAGCACGTCGGCCAGGATGCGATCCTCGTCGGTATTGCCGTAGACCAGCGCCCAGCGGTCCCACTGCTTGAAGCCGAGGAACTGAGCCAGCGCATCGGCCAGCATGCGCCGGCTCGGTGTGGAGTGGTAGAGCTCCGGATGGCACGCCTCGCCGCGCAGCTCGTCGTCCGGCGCCCAGGCGTTGAACACCACCCGGTCACCGCGGGCGGGATGCGCCATCAGCTCATTGAGCGCCGCGGCGGGCAGTCCGCTGACGATCCATTCGGCGCCCTGCTCGACCAGGCTCTCGAGCGCTTCGCCTACGTCGCCCCCCTGGGCCACCACCGCCTCGTGCAAGACGAACTCCTGCCCCAGAAACTGCGCCGTGGCGTTGTTGTCGTTGAGACCCAGCCGAGCGCCCTGAAGCCCTTCGTCATCGAGTACGGGGTCGAGTACCGAGAGCGGCTCCTGATCGTCGGGTCGCTCCATGCCCAGATACCCCACGACGATGGTTGCCGGCGTCTCGGCCAACACCAGGGGCGACCAGCCCAGGCCAGCGGCGATGCCCCCCATCACCAGCCAGCGAAGGCACCGGGGTAAGGTTCTCATAAATGCTCCTCAGGCAGTCGTGCTGCCGCTGTTGTGGTTGTTGTCTTGCCCTCTCCACTGCTTCACGGCATGTGCGCCATGATCGTTCTCACCATGCGGGACAGCTTCTCCTCCAGCAGGTAAGGCTGCTCGCACATGGCCGGCAGCGCCTGCTGGCGCTGCTGAAAGGTACGCTGCTCCCAGAACAGGGCCTCGGAGAGGTGTTCGACCTCCGCGGCATCGGCGCCTTCCTCGGCGCGGCGCTCCTCGAGTTCGTCGACCATGGCGGAAATGGTTCCCAGGCGTGCCAGTTGGGCACGGGAAGCGCTGCGAATTCCTTCGATGGTGCGCCGCCGCTCACGGTTGGTGAGCTCGAACAAGCCAGCGAAGAGCAGCGTGAGACGCTGTTCGGCCTCCTCCGCGGTGGCCTCCTCGTTCACCGACTCGACGAACTCACGTACGCGCTCCAGAGCCTGTGCCTCCGGAGTCGAGCGCGAGATGGCGAAGCGCGCCACCCGGCCGACTTCCTCATCCTCCCACCATGCCTGCTCCAGCTCCTCCGGGGAGGGGCCTGTCCAGATGGTGCCCCATGACAGCTCAGGTATCAGACGCTGCACGCAGGGCCAGTCGGGTGGCCCCGCAGCGGCACGCTGGGCCTCGAGCTCGGTCGCGGTGAACAGCGCTAGCGTGAACCCGGCTCCCAGCAGCAAGGGGGCGAAAGGACGCGAACGACTCATGCCTCATCTCCTTCGTCCGTACCCAGCAGTTGGCCGCGGCGGTCGAGCAGCGGCACGCCGTACTCGCGCAGGATGGCATCGATCTCCCCCTGGCGGCGCTCGATGAAGTCGTTGATCCAATCCTTCCAGTGGGGCTCGCCGCGGCGCACGCCCATGGTGATGCGATAGTCGAGGGTAGCGTCGGAGTCGTCATCCACCAGAGGTACGACCTTGAGCGGTGGGTCCTGGCGGGCCGCGTAGTATGCCGCGAGCGGCCCCCAAAGCACGGCACCTTCTGTCACTCCTTCGACGACATCGGCAACGGCATCGCGTACCGGAGCACGCACACGGGTATCGACCATCAGCGGATAGCCCTGGATACGTGCGCCGGTCTGCCGTAAAGGCACCAACGGCGGGGTCTCGGCCACCACACCGATGCGCCGTCCGGCCAGCGCTGGATCGCTCAACCGAGTGACCTCCAGCTCGGAGTCCTCGGGTACCACCAGCGCATAGACCGAACGGTAGTAGGCGTTGGTGTTCTGCAGGAAGTCGTAACCCGCCACGACGCCGATCATCACGTCGCACACGCGCAGCTCCAGGGTATTGCGCACGAAGCCCATGACCTGGGGCGACCAGACATAAGTCAGCGGCACGCCGAGATCGTCGGCCATCAGCTCGGCAATGCGATTCTCGAACCCTTCGCCGGCCTGGTTGCTGAAGGGCAGGTTGTTGCCGTCGGCGCAGACCCGCAGGGCCTCGCGCTCCTGGCGTTCGGGGGGGTTGGCAAGCACAGAGGTGGCAGCGGCCAGCCCCATGGTCAGGGCCAGCATGGGCAACAGGTGACGACAGGCTACGTTCATGCATCCTCCGCTTCAGGAAGTGATCTCGAGAATGGCGCAGGACTCAGCTCTCGGCATTCGCTTCCTCGGCGGCTTCGTCTTTCTCTTCATCCTGTTCCTGCATCGCCTCGATGATGCGGGGACGGCCGCGCCCCAGACCACCTTCGCCGCGGGCTCGCATGTAGCTGTAGAGGTTGGGGATGTTGCCCATCACATAGGGGTCGTCGGCGAAGGATGGCATCACCTGGCCGGGCTGCACCTCGCGACCCGAGGCGATGGTGCCGGCGAAATTCTCCCAGCCGCGCCGTTCGACCGCGCGAATCAGGTTGGGGGCAAAGGAGGAGCCCATACCATCAGGGCCATGACAGGCCATGCAGGCTCGGGTGTAGACAAGATAGCCCTCGTAGGTATTGGGGTCCACCTTGCCATCTTCGACGACAAAGGCCCCTGGCCCTTCGCCGGTGATGCGGTCCTCGTCGTCGGCGGCAGCGTGAGTGGTAACGAACCCAAGCAAGGCAAGGGCGAATACGGGAATAGCGCGAAAACGTACACATACCGTCATGCAGCACATCCTTCTTGCGACTGCTTCGACGGCACGCGCGGCGTGCCATCGAAGAAGGGAGTGAAGAGGGGCGAGTACGGCCTACACCATACCCGCCCAGGACAGAACCGGATCAATCCGGCAGGGCAAAGACCGTCAGCACACCGCCGAGCTTGGTGTAGTCACCCAGCGCGGAGAAAACGCCGACGGCGCCGAGGCCCTCTTCGGGGTCCTCGAGCCCGGCTGCCAGGCCGATGCCGGCCCAGCCGCCGACGCCTGAGAGCACGGCGACGTACTGCTTGCCCTCGTGCATGAAGGTATTGACGTTACCGATGATTCCGGAGGGTGTCTTGAAGCGCCACAGCTCCTCCCCGTTCTCGATGTCCACCGCTTTCACGTGCCCCTCCAGGGTGCCGTAGAAAGCCAGGTCACCGGCGGTAGCCAGGGCCCCGCTCCATACCGCGAAGCGCTCATCGACTTCCCACACTGTCTCGCCGGCAACCGGATCCCAGGCAATGAAGCTACCCATGCGGCCTTCCATGGCGCCGTTCTCGGACGGTGCCGGCATCATGGTCAGCGTGGCGCCGACGTAGGGCTGTCCGGCCACGTACTCGGTCTCGTAGGGCTCGTAGTTCATGCAGATACGATTGATCCCGGCGTAGATCAGCCCGGTACGCGGCGAATAGGCGCTCGGCTGCATGTTCTTGGCGCCCATGGCCGTGGGGCAGATATCGGTGGTGTTGACGTTCACGCCCTGGCGGAAGGTGCTGTACTCCTCGCTGACATTGGGCCTGCCGGTCTCCATGTCGTAGCTGTCGGCCCAGTTGGTTTCCGGGGCGAACTTCTCGGCCACCAGCAGCTCTCCGGTTTCGCGGTCCAGCAGCATACCGAAGCCGGTGCGATCGATGATCGCCAGGCCCTTGCGCTCCTCGCCTTCGAACTCGATGTCGATCAGCTGGTTCTCGTTGACCCCGTCATAATCCCATTCGTCGAAGGGTACCTTCTGATAGACCCACTTGACCTCGCCGCTGCTGGGATCACGGGCGAACACCGTGATGGCCCACTTGTTGTCGGCCGGCTCCCCGTCGATGGCGCGCTGATCGGGGTTCCAGGTGCCGGGGTTGCCGGTGCCGTAGTAGATCAGATCCAGGTCGGGGTCGTAGGTGACCCAGCCCCATGGGGCACCGCCGCCGCGCTCCCACTCGCCTTCGGGCCAGGTGGAGACACCAAGGTCGGCCTCGCCGATGGGCTCACCCATCATCAGGGTGGTCTCGGGGTCGATCAGCACTTCATCGTCCGGGCCGGTGGAGTAGCCGCGCCACACCATCTCGCCGGACTCGACGTCATAGGCGGTCATGTGGCCGCGGATGCCGTACTCACCGCCGCTGATGCCGACGATGACTTTGTCGTGTACCACCAGTGGCGACATGGTGTTGGTCTCGCCGACGGTGTGATCACCGTTGCTGACGTCCCACAGCAGCTCGCCGCTCTCGGCATCCAGGGCGATCAGGGTGTTGTCGGCCTGGCCGAGGAAAAGACGCCCGTCGGCGTAGGCCAGCCCGCGGTTGACCGTATCGCAACACATCACCGGAATGACGCGAGAGTCCTGGTCGGGTTCATAGCTCCAGACCACACGCCCCTCGTCCTCGAGATCGAGCGCGAAAACCTTGTTGGGAAACGGGGTGTGGATATATAGCCGGCCATCGCCGACATAGAGGGGACCGCCCTCATGACCCCGCAATACGCCAGTGGAGAACTGCCAGACCGAACGCAACTCATTGACGTTGTCGCGGTTGATCTGATCCAGCTCACTGAAGCGGTTGCCTTGATAATTACCCAGCTGGGTCGCCCAGTATTCCGGGTTCTGCTGGAGTTCGAGTTGGTTCTGGTTGGCATGTGCCACCGATGCCGCCAGCAGCCCGGTGGCTGCGACTGCAAAACCGGTCACCCTAAGCATGGCGTTTCTCCGTCTCACTGAAGGTGTGCCTGGGGGAACGGCACATCTTGTGTAGTTGTGTAGTTGTGTTTCAGCTATTGACATTGAAGGTCTAGCACAACTTAGCTTTGCGGCAGGGCAGCAGAGTGGATTTAGGCACCTCTTTTCAGTCAAAAGACTATTGCCCCCCAGCAACAATGCTGTAACACCGTGCCAAACATCGCTTCGCCATGACTTTGCCAACACGCCTACGACTTTGGTCGAAAGGCAGGACTGGCATTCACTGCTTTACTTAGGGTGCAAGGCAAATACATCCACCCATCGTGGAGGGGCTCCTATGTGGACCAAACCCGCTTATACCGATCTTCGTCTTGGCTTCGAAGTGACGCTATATATCTCCAACCGCTAAATTCACCCCATGACGCAATAACGACCGGCTGACGTTCTTCAGGGCGTCAGCCGTCGTTCTTTTTGTCACCGACACGGAGCACTGCATGCACGTACTGGTTCTGGGAGCCGCCGCCGGTGGCGGTTTCCCCCAGTGGAACTGTAACTGTCCGCTCTGCTACGGCTTGCGCAACGAGAGCATCGAGGCTACCGCGCGGACCCAATCTTCGATCGCCATCAGCAGCGACGGTGAGCGCTGGCTGCTATGCAACGCCTCGCCCGACATCCGCAGCCAGCTGGCAGCCAACCCGGAGCTGCATCCACGGCGCATTCCCCGCGACAGCGGCATCTCGGGCGTGCTGCTGGTGGACGCACAGATCGATCACACCACCGGCCTTTTGTCCCTGCGCGAAGGCTGCCCCTTCGATGTCTGGTGCACGCCGAACGTACATGAGGACTTGAGCAGCGGTTTTCCTCTGTTCACCATGTTGAAGCATTGGGGCGGGTTGAATTGGCAGCCCATCGCCATCGACCAGGACCATCGAGAAGCGGCGTTCGAGATACCCGCCTGCCCCGGCCTCGCATTCACCGCCGTGGCGCTGGACAGCAACGCCCCGCCCTACTCGCCACGCCGTGGCGCCCCCACGCCGGGCGACAACATCGGCCTGATCATCGAGGACCGCGCCCGCGGCACGCAGCTTTTCTACGCTCCCGGCCTCGGCCGGCTCGACGACCGTGTACGCGGCTATCTCCGTCAGGCGGACTGCGTTCTGGTCGACGGAACCTTGTGGCACGACGATGAGCTGATTCGCGCCGGCGTAGGCAAGTCGACCGGGGCCGACATGGGGCACCTGGCGCTGGCCGGGCCTGGTGGATTTCTCGAGGAGCTCGGCAGATTGCCGCAGGCCACTCGCCGGGTTCTGATACATATCAACAACACGAATCCGATCCTCGACGAACACTCGCCGGAGCGAGCCTCGCTGGACGAGGCCGGAATCGAGGTCGCCTTCGACGGTATGCGTCTGGAGATATGAACCCGCAAGAACGACGGACGTCACAAGATAACGGTCAAGAACGTATTCGACACAAGGACGCAACGCCATGACATCGATCGCTTCGCCCTTCACCGATTCGGCGGCCGAGACCGATGCTCCCGCCCTGTCGTCGGAGGCTTTCCGCGAGGCCCTGCTGGAAAAGGGCGCCTACTATCATATTCACCACCCCTATCAGGTCGATATGGCCGCAGGACGCGCCACGCCGGAGCAGATTCGCGGCTGGGTAGCCAACCGGTTCTATTATCAGGTCAACATTCCACAGAAGGACGCTGCGCTGCTGGCCAACTGCCCCGACGCCGCGACGCGACGCCGCTGGATTCAGCGCCTGCTCGATCATGACGGCCACGATGACGATGGCGGTGGCATCGAGGCCTGGCTGACCCTGGGCGAGGCGGTGGGTCTGACCCGCGACGAGCTGTGGGCCCAGGAGCACGTACTGCCCGGCGTGCGCTTCGCGGTGGACGCCTATGTCAATTTCGTGCGCCGCGCCGACTGGCGCGAGGCGGCAATCTCCTCGCTTACCGAGCTGTTCGCCCCCGAGGCGCATCAGAGCCGGCTCGACACTTGGCCGACCCACTATCCCTGGATCGACGAGGCCGGCTACGGCTATTTCCGCAAGCGTCTGAAGGAGGCCCGCCGCGATGTCGATCACGGACTGGAGGTGGCCCTGGCGGTATGCACGACAGCCGCTGCCCAGCAGCGCGCGCTGGAGATCCTGCAGTTCAAGCTCGACGTGCTGTGGACGATGCTCGACGCCATGACCCTGGCCTACCAGCTCGAGCGTCCGCCTTTTCATACGGTCACCGATCGGCGCGTCTACCATAGGGGGCTATGATGGCCATGATAGAGTCAGCAAGCGTCTATCGTCTTCGCCCCGGCTGGCGCCTGCAGTGGGAGGAAGCCCAGGGCCGCCACGTGCTGCTCTATCCGGAGGGCATGGTGCAGCTCAACGACAGCGCCGGTGCCATACTGAATCAGCTGGATGGCCAGCGCGACGTGGCGAGCATGGTGGCCAACCTGCAGGCACTGTTTCCCGACGCGCCGGCCGCGGCGATCGAGCAGGACGTCCATGAATTCCTGCATGACGCCAGCCAACAAGGGTGGATCCAACATGACTGACCGCTCCCACACCACTGCCGTCAATGGCGCCACCGGCGCACCGCTGTGGCTGCTCGCCGAGCTCACCTATCGCTGCCCGCTGCAGTGCGCCTACTGTTCGAATCCGCTCGACTTCGCCGCGGTGAAGGAGGAGCTCTCCACCGAGGAATGGATCGACGTGCTGACCCAGGCCCGCGCCATGGGTGCCGTGCAGATGGGTTTCTCCGGCGGCGAACCCCTGGTGCGCCGCGATCTCGAAACGCTGGTAGCCGAGGCACGCCGGCTCGGCTTCTATACCAATCTGATCACTTCGGGGCTGGGGCTCGATGAGGCGCGCATCGAGGCGCTGCGCGACGCCGGACTCGACCATATCCAGATCAGCCTGCAAGCCGCCGACCCCGACGTCGCGGCGGCGGTAGCCGGCTCGCCCAAGGCGCACGCCAAGAAGCTCGCCATGGCGCGTGCGGTCAAGGCCGCCGGCTACCCCATGGTGCTCAACGTGGTGCTGCACCGGCACAACATCGATCGTATCGACGAGATCATTGCGCTGTGCGACGAGCTCGGCGCCGACGCGGTCGAACTGGCCAATTGTCAGCTCTACGGCTGGGCGCATCTCAACCGCGAGGGGCTGCTACCCAGTCGTGCCCAGCTCGAGGCCGCCGAAGCCACTACCGCCCGTTGGCGCGAGCACCTTGCCGAGCGCGGCCGCGACATGCGCCTGCTGTTCGTGGTGCCCGACTACTACGGCGAGCGACCCAAGGCGTGCATGGGCGGCTGGGGCGCAATTTTCATGACCGTGGCCCCCGATGGCGCGGTGCTGCCCTGCCACAGCGCACGCATGCTGCCGATGAGCTTTCCCAATGCCCGGGAGCGCCCGCTCAGGGAGATCTGGTACGACAGCGAACCCTTCAACCGCTATCGCGGTGACGCCTGGATGCAGGCGCCCTGCCGCAGCTGCGACGAGCGCCACAAGGATGTCGGTGGCTGCCGCTGCCAGGCCTATCTGCTCACCGGCGATGCTGCAGCCACCGACCCGGTCTGCAACCTCTCGCCGGATCATCACCTGATCGAAGCTGCCCGTCGCGAAGCCGAAGCCGCCTCACCTGAGATGGAGACGCTGACCCTACGCAACGCGCGCGAGTCGCAAGTGTTCTGTCGCCAATGAATGCGCCCGCCGCCCCCAACGACGAAGCGGCCCGGCGCGCGGGGCTACCACCCGGCAGCCGCCTGCATGAAATTCGCCTGGCCAGCGGCCTTTGGATCGCCGCGGCGGAGGTACCCACTGCGCGGATGCAGCGTCTGGTCGGTGCAGTGGGTGTCGGCTACCTGGACGAGCCCGACGACTGCCGCGGCCTGGCGCACCTGCTAGAGCACGCTCTGTTCCTGGGATCGGCCCGTTTTCCCGGCCCCGACAGCTTCACCCGCTGGGTAGGCGAGCACGGAGGACGCTACAACGCCCGCACCGACGAGACCGTCACCGACGTGCACTTGCAGCTGCCGCCCAACGATACCGATGAAGGCCTGGCCCGACTGGTGGACATGCTGGCCCGTCCCCAGTTCGAGGCCGAGCGCATCGGCCACGAAGTGGACGTGCTCGACGCTGAATTCCGCGCCCGCTTGGGCGACCCCGCCCTGCACCGGCTGACGGCGCTAGGCCGGCTCTGTCGTGAAGGACACCCTGCCCGGCAGTGCCATGCCGGCAACCGCAAGAGCCTGGGCGACGACGTCGCTCATCTGGTCGCCCGTCTCAGCGACTTTCACACGCAGCACTACCGCACCGGGTGCATGGCGCTGACGATGTTGGGACCGCTGCCACTCGAGGAGCAACTGGCGCTGCTAGAGCGATATGGCAATGCGCTGCCGATGGGCGAAGTCCGGCCGCCAATTCGCCCATGGCGCTGGGCCGAGCCGGGCGGTGTGGCCTGGCATCCACCCCAAGCCACCGCTGAGGCTTCGGTTCTGGAAGTGTTCTGGCCGCTGCCCGACGAACTCGCCGCTACTCATCGCGAGCGACTGAACGCCGTCGCCGCGCGACTGCTCGACGGCAAGCTGGCCGCCACTCTTCAGGCCGCGATCGAACTCGATCGCCTCGAGGTGACGCTCGCCCCGGGGGGAACCGGAGCCTCGCTGACCCTGCGCCTGGCCCCGGTGCCCGACGGGGAGACGCTGCAGACGCTATTTTCCGTTTGTCGCCAGGCGCTGGAACGGGCGCTCGCCTCGCCGCTGTTCACTCCATCCGCGCCTCCCATCGACCTCGACGCCTGGCCTCGGCAACACGCCTGTCGGCTGGCCGCCACGGAAAACCGCAGCAATCCCCCCGAGGCCTCGGAAGAGGAACTGCTACCCTGGTTGGCGCCTGAGCAGTGCCGGCTGCTATGGCTCTCGCCTGACACCCCGGGCAGTTGGAAGCACATGTCGGAGACCGGCACCGCCTGGCGCCTCGAACCGCTACCGCGAGAGAATGTGCCCCTGCCATGGCGAGCGCCGCCGGCCCTCGCCACTCGACCTATTCCCTCGAGCGCCGGAGATCCGACTCCGCGCCAGCTATGCCAGGGAGCCGGATTCAAACTATGGGCCGGCGATCCGGTGCGCCTGGCGGATACCCCGTCGGCCGCTCTCTGCCTGGGCTGGCCCACGACTGCCTCGCCGCAGGCCGCTTACCTGTCGCAGTGGCGTCAGAACGCGCTGCCGCTGCGTCAGGCCGCCCAGGCCCATGGCCTGCAGCTGAACTGCGATGGCGATGCCCGCGGCACCTGGCTGATTGCCACGGGCGAGGCCGAGCGCCTTGCCGCACTGGCGGAGCTGGCCTTGGCGAGCTGGCCTCAGAAAGCACCCAAGGTGCCCGAAAGACCCGAGTGTGGGCTGCTGGCCCAGCGCATGCTGTCCCGACTCGAGACCTTACCGCCCCCCGACGCCTTTGATGGCAAGCCCCCCCAGCCGCTCGGCTGGGTGTATGGCAACGCCGATGCCCAGGCCGCCGAGACGCTGCTCCGTCGACTTGCGGCGCGCCGACGTAACGACGAGACCGCCCATGAGCCGCTTGCGACGACGCACCGTCTTCCACCACAGGGGAGCGATCATGCCGTCATGCTCGAAGTCGTCGGCCCCGACGACACCCCTCGCAGCCGCTGGCTACTGCAGCTACTGGCGCAGTGCCACGATGCGGCCTTTCACCGCGAGATGCGTCAGCGCCGGGGCCTTGGCTACGCGGCGGCGGTACGCTATCGCGAATCGGCAGGATTCCCGAGGCTTGGCTACGTGGTGCAGTCACCTGATATCGAGGTAGTGACGCTACGTCAGGCCATCCTCGAATTTATCGATCAACAGAACGAAGCGCTGGCACATCTCACTACCGACGACCTGACACGCCGCCGACGGGGCCTGCTCGCCAACGCCGGCCCTCCCGAAACCCACGCCGAGGCCATGACCCGACTTTGGCAGGCGCTCCGCCGCCAGGCATTCTCGAGCCATCCCATGGCGGCCTGGCAGCCGTTGCCCTGGGTGGCCGAAGCTCAGGCACTGGCCTCGCTCTCCCCGGACGAGCTGGGCGCCATGGCACATGCCCTTGCCACCGGCGGCTTGGCACGCCGCTGGTGGCTCCACAGCCCCACCGGACCCCTCGTGTAATCCGCGTTGCTGGAATGTTGCCTAGCGGCAACTCAGTTGTGCACCAGCGTCACAATGACCCCACCTCCTCTCACCTAGACTGTCATCAGCGTCATCCCATTGCGGGCGCGACCGCGCCTTACATGACAAGAACCAGGGAGACCTGTCGATGAAATCGCGCGCCGCCGTTGCCCTTGAAGCGGGCAAGCCCCTTGAACTCACCGAAATCGACGTCCAGGAGCCCCGAGCCGGCGAGGTACTGGTGCACATCAAGGCCACCAGTGTCTGCCATACCGATGCCTTCACCCTTTCCGGCGCCGACCCGGAGGGGCTGT
>NZ_JBYCKL010000038.1:0-25069 GCF_057473365.1 Halomonas sp. TH-94 | reverse complement strand
GTCGTTTTCATGCGCTTGCCGTCGATCGCCTGACGACATGGCTCGACCGATATCTCGATGTCCCTTCATCGGTACTGGTCGAGGTTGGCGGCATCATGCGCGGATCTGGCTCGGAGCCGGTTACCGGTTGGCGCCTGTCGCTCGATCAGGCAGGCCTGCCGGGAGCCGATGGCGCGCGCCACGTGCGGCTCAAGGATGCAGCGCTGGTGCATCGGTTCGCGCAGCAGGAAGCGGCGCCTCTGGTGTCGCCCGCCACACCGCTCTCTGTCAGTGTCATTGCAGAAAGCGCCAGTGCGGCCATGCGGCAGGCCAGCCAGCTGATCCATGCGGGGCCCAATGAAGCATTAGGCCAGGCACAGGCGATGGATAGTGCGGCCAGAGTTGTTGTCAAGACATCACAGAGCATTGAAATACACCACACTGCGGCACTCGAGCCCTGGCTCGAACCTTAGCCGTCTGGAGGCAAGCAATGACGATTTTTTTCGCCGTTCTAGGCTTCATGCTGTTGATCATGGCTGCCATGGCCATCGGCGTCATCATGGGCCGTAAGCCTATTGCAGGCTCTTGCGGCGGACTCAACAATCTTGGGCTCAAAGACGGCTGTGATATTTGTGGCGGCAAGGATGAGGTGTGCGAGGAAGAGAACCGCAAGCGCCAGGCAGGGGTAAGCGTTCGCCGCAAGAGCGATGAGAGCCGGGGCGCTGATCTGGGCTACGACGCCACCCGGCGCTGAACAGCGCTTCTCCGCCGCACCGCTACGCTCAGCCATGACGCATGGGGCTAGACGCGAACCTCTCGTTATCCCGGTGCAGGCGCGGTAGCCGAAAACCAATATAGACACGGGAAGGAGACACAAGAGCCCATGGCAGTTCATAACTATGACGTGGTGGTAATCGGTACCGGACCCGCCGGCGAAAGCGCCGCCATCAATGCCGCCAAGCATGGCAAACGGGTAGCGGTAGTAGAGAAGCAGCCAGTCCTGGGAGGAAACTGCACTCATTGGGGCACCATTCCCTCCAAGGCGTTGCGCCATCAGGTCAAGCAGATCATGCAGTTCAACACCAACCGCATGTTCCGCGATATCGGCGAGCCGCGCTGGTTCTCCTTCCCCCGGGTCATGGAACGTTCACGCATGACCATCGATCAGCAGGTCGAGATGCGCACCAAGTTCTATGCGCGCAATCGCATCGATCTCTTCAGCGGTGTAGCGCGTTTCAAGGACGAGCACACGTTGCTGGTACGCGACCGCCAAGAGGCGCTCGAAGAACTGGTCGCGCAAAAGGTCATCATTGCCACCGGCTCGCGCCCGTACCGGCCTGCCGACATCAATTTCCGTCACCCACGCATCTACGATTCCGAAACCATCCTTAGCCTGTCGCATACCCCGCGCACTTTGGTCATCTTCGGCGCCGGCGTGATCGGATGTGAATACGCTTCGATCTTTTCCGGGCTTGGGGTCAAGGTCGACCTGATCAACAACCGTGACAGGCTGCTCTCGTTCCTCGATGACGAAATCTCCGACGCGCTCTCTTACCACCTGCGCAAGCACGGCGTTCTCATCCGTCACAACGAGGAATACGACCGAGTAGAAGGTGACGAATCGGGCGTCGTGGTCCATCTCAAGTCGGGTAAGAAGCTGCGTGCCGACGCCTTCCTGTGGGCCAATGGTCGCACCGGCAATACCGATGAGCTGGGGCTGGAAAATATCGGCCTTGAAGCTAACGGTCGCGGACAGTTGCATGTCGACGACCATTATCGGACGGCTATCCCTCACATCTATGCCGCCGGCGATGTCATCGGCTGGCCCAGCCTCGCCAGTGCGGCGTACGATCAAGGTCTCAATGCATGCGACGAACTGCTGGAGCGTGACTATCGCTTCGTCAACGAGGTTCCGACCGGCATCTACACTATTCCCGAAATCAGCTCCTTCGGCAGAACCGAGCGTGAACTGACCGAGGCCAAGGTGCCCTACGAAGTGGCTCAAGCCTTCTTCAAGGACACTGCCCGTGCCCAGATCACCGGCGACACGGTAGGTATGCTCAAGATCCTGTTCCACCAGGACACGCTTGAAATCTACGGCATTCACTGCTTTGGTGATCAGGCCTCCGAGATCGTGCACATCGGCCAGGCAGTCATGCAGCAAAAAGGGGAAGCCAATACCCTCAAATACTTTGTCAACACCACCTTCAACTATCCCACCATGGCGGAAGCATACCGTGTCGCCGCACAGAATGGCCTGAACCGGGTTTTCTAGCCCGATCAGGAGCCTTACGCGGTTTTAGTCGGCATTGGTTACATGTGTAATATCGATGTGCTAGTGCCGACTCGTTACACCCTGGCCTTTGTCCAAGCGCAGGCACCATGGTGCCATACTGGTGGGCCTCGCCTCATTCGTTGCCCACCCGTCTGTCAATATGTCTTAAAAGCCTCATCCCGAGCTCACTAAAAATATCAGAGTGACAGGGGAGTGCGCGCGCGTAATAATCTGAACAGTTTGATAACAACGGTAAAATAGTAAATATACCCGGGATGAATGGCGCACACTCAGCTGTTGGCCAATGCCCGAGAAAGGACAAGGAAGTCTAGGGAATGACAGATGTCTGCGTTCGCTACAAGCTGGGGCTTACAGTCAACCAGAGCCGTTTCCTTTTCAGCCTTTCTACCCACCGCTGCGGATTCTGGAGCGGTTTGGTAATCCACCAGGCGATGCGCAACCATGCCTTTTAATCAGGCTGCGAAAGATCGATGGACTACCAGATACTTAGCCGTACGGTGTGAGTCTTTGATGAGACAAGTTTCTTAATCGAGCGGGCCGTCATAGCCCGACAATCAGGATATTTTCCGCTGCCGGGAGGTTGGTTGGTTGATAATCCGCAGGATTGGGCATGAGATTGGCGGTACGGCCTCTTTACTGGAGAGTCAATGATGAAAAAGATCCTCTTTTTGGGTGCATCTCAACCCCAGCTTCCTCCCATTCATTATGCCCAGCAGCAAGGCTATTATGTGATCACCGTGGATTACCTTCCTGATAATCCAGGGCATGTTCTGGCGGACGAATCTCATATCGTATCTACGACAGACAAGGAGGCGGTGTTGGAGCTGGCTCGGCGGTTGGGTATCGACGCCATCGTCGCTTATGCCTCCGATCCGTCGGCACCTACCGCTGCCTACGTTGCCGAGGCCCTGGGGTTGCCTGGCAACCCTTATAAATCGGTCGAGCTGCTGGCCCGCAAGGACAAATTCCGTAAATTTCTGGCAGATCACGGCTTCAATGTTCCCCGCTCTAAATCCTTCTATTCGTTGGAAGAGGCGCGTAACTGGCTGTCGATGCTATCGCTACCGGTCTTCGTGAAGCCCGTTGACTCCTCTGGCAACAAGGGGATTACATGCCTCGAGGATCCGGCCGGGTTCGAGACTGCCTTTCGCTACGCGCTGAAGTACTCGCGCGAAAAGAAAGTCGTCCTTGAGGAACGGATTGACCAGGTTGGCTTTCAGATTGACAGCGACGTGTTCTTGGTAGATGGAAAGCTACGCTTCTGGCTGTGGGCGGATGCTCATTTCGATCCTTTGTGTTCGCCGCCGTTCCCCATTGCCAACAGCTTTCCCACCACGCTCGATCCTCGTATCGGCGAAAAGGCCGCTGCCGAACTCGAGCGATTACTGACAATTCTCCAGTTTCGCTCCGGGGCCTTCAACGTCGAGTTTCTCGTCGATGCCCAAGGCGAGATCTGGTTCCTCGAGGTGGGGCCGCGTAACGGCGGCGACTTCATCCCCGACACCATCCTCCAGGCCACTGGGGTCGATCTGATAAAGGCCACAGTCGATTCGGCGCTGGGGCTGGACTGCTCCTGGCTGGAGCGAGTAGAGCCCAGCGGTTTCTGGTCGAACTATGTGGTCCATTCGCTGGAATCGGGCAAGCTTGAGTGCATCGGGTTCTCGGATGCGCTGCGCGAGCGTCTGGTACGCAAGGCCATCACGGCTCAGGAGGGCGATCAGGTGCTGTGTGCCAAGGGGTCCGACAATACGCTGGGGGTCCTGGTCATTCGCTTCAAGAGCCAGCAGGAGATGCTCACCATGCTGGCCAATATGCATGAGCATATCAAGATTCAGGTTACCCGAGCGCACAAGGTCGTGGTCAGTGAATGATCGAGAAGGTGCCGTTGGGCACATTGCGAGCGGGGCCGTCGGGCCCCGCCGCCATTTCGTCGGCGTGTCCGCCGGCCCTCTCACACTTCTGGCTCTCAGCTATTAGCCCTAGGCCCTCTCTCTCGCCCCTTTCCGCCTGATCGGCGCAGTACGCCTGTGGTTAGGTCCTGGTGTCAGGGCGCGGTCAGTGGGGTTGGCTTCCCCGTGGCGGCTTGGGGCGACCACCACTTGAATATGGTCGTTGATGTTGTCGAGCAGCTCCAGCATCTCGTCTTCGTTTTCGAACCGCAGCAGCATCGTGCCGATCACATGATGGGAGCCGCTAGCGGCTTGCACATGGTGGCCCGGCTTCACCCACAGGTCCTGGTCATGGATACACGGCCGGATCGCATCGGACAGCCAGATCGACTCGAAGGTCCCCGTTTCCAGGGAGTGCAGCATTAAGTCCGACCAGTAACCCACCGGTTGGGCGGTTGCTATCTCGCTGCAATCTTCACCCAGGGCGGCTTCGACGGTATAGGCGGTCATGTCGACACCGGTGGCCAGGCGGATGGCATCTGAAATGCGGCCGCCGCCATTCCTGGCCCCGATCTCCAGGAACCAGATCTCGCCCTGGGCATCGACGAGAAATTCGACATTGAAGGCGCCTGTCTTCATGTCCAGTAATCTGAGGATCTTCTCGAGCTCTTGGCTGGCTTTGACGGCGGTCGCCTGGGGTAGGGCGCTGGGAAAGCTGCTGGCCATCTGGAAAGGTGGATCACAGGCGTGATTGAAGTGGGAGTTCCCCCATATCCAGAAGCGCAGCTTGCCATTCACGAGAAAGACATCGCTGTCGATCTGATAGCCCACCTGATGTATGCGTTCCTCTACCACCACGAGCTTGGCCTTCGAGTACTGCAGGGCGTAGTCAAAGGCACGCTCGAGCTGGTCGACGTCCTTCAGCAGAGTGATGCCCTTGGAGCCCGAGGAGTCGACTGGCTTGACATAGACGGGAAGCGTCAATTCGGACAGCCACGCCTTGGCAGCCAGGGGGGTTTCAAAGGCGGCCGAGCGCGGCGTATTGAAGCCGTGGGTGGCGAGGAAGTCGCGGAATCGATCCTTGCGTGACAGTATATTCACCGCCTCAAAGGGGTTTCCCGGCAGGCCGAGTGTTTCTGCCACGTAGGCCGCGGTGGGCGCTGCCGGGTCGGAGGCGTAGGCCACCAATCCGTCGACTCCCAGAGAGGCTGCTAGACGAGTTACCCCTTCCAGATCGGTGGTGGAGATATTGTAACTTTCATGAGCGAGGGCGTGTCCCGGGTTCTCCGGCAGGTAGTCGCAGGTCACGACATGGTAGCCACGCTCGAGGGCATATTCGATCGGTGGCAACTGGGTCGGCGCGGCGCCGAGAAACAGGATCTTCTTTTTCATGACGAGTTGTCCTAGCGCTTGACCGCCGCGAAAGCCGGGGTCAGTCGTGTTGTATCCCTGTTGTCCCTTGGTTCCCCCCCACAGGGCGCTTGATCAATGGGACTGGATGGCCCTGCCGCCAGGCCAGGCGGGAGCTTCGGAAGTCGTCTCAGCCGGTGATGAGCTTGGCTCTTTGCTTCCCTCTGAGCCAGCGCGGCGCGGCGTCTGTGTGAGCGCAAAACCTCTCGCTTCGACGAACCTGGGGTCCGGTACGCTAGAGGCCTCGCCAGTCTGTGTCGCGATCGATTGCTGAACCTGGCACCAGGTTAGATCGCAGATTGGGCCGTTCGGCTGATAGGCGGTGGGTGCACTGAGAAGCAGCTGGCGCACTTGGGCGATGTCGTGCCTCTGAAGCGCCTCGCTCAGGGCGGTCAGGTGGGCGTCGAGGCGCGGCCACTCCCAGTGGACTTCCTTCTCGCTGAGAATGCGCGGATGACCCGTGGGCAGGGATTCCTTGCCCACCAGGACTTCCTCGTAAAGCTTCTCGCCGGGCCTGAGACCGGTATAGACGATATCGATATCCCCGCTGCTGTCGTCCTCGCTACGCACCTCGAACCCGGAGAGCTTGATCATGCGCTGCGCCAGCGTAGCGATGCGCACCGGCTCGCCCATGTCCAGGGCGAAGACATCCCCGCCCTTGACCATGGCGCCGGCCTGCAGCACCAGCTCTGCCGCTTCGGGAATCGTCATGAAATAGCGGGTAATGTCGGGGTGGGTTACGGTGACCGGCCCGCCGTGGGCGATCTGGTCACGGAAGACCGGGATTACCGAACCCGAGGAGCCCAGCACATTACCGAAGCGAACCATGCAGAAACGCGTGCCGTCCTGGGAGGCGGCCAACGCCTGACAGATCAGCTCGGCCATGCGTTTGGTGGTACCCATCACATTGGTGGGCCGCACCGCCTTGTCGGTGGAAACCAGCACAAAGGTGTCCACCTTTGCCGCCACCGCGGCTTGGGCGGTCTCCAAGGTACCGAAGACGTTGTTGGCCACCCCTGCGGAAACGTTGTATTCCACCATCGGCACGTGCTTGTAGGCAGCGGCGTGATAGACCGTCTGCACCCCAAAGGTCCTCATGATGTCCCGCAGGCGGGTGCCGTTCTGAACACTGCAAAGCAGCGGCGAAATCAGCCCCCGTGGCAGCTCCACTTCCTGGGCGATTCGGGCCAGTTCCGCCTCGATGCTGTAGAGCGCAAATTCGCTGATCTCCACCAGCACCAGCCGACTGGGGCGCAGGCGCACAATCTGGCGACACAGCTCGGAGCCAATGGAGCCTCCGGCGCCGGTAACCATGACCACTTTGCCGCGAATGTTAGCGTCCAGCAGCTCCTGACGCGCCGGCACGGGGTCACGCCCCAGTAGGTCCTCGACGCTGACGTTGCGGATGTCCTGCAGCCGAGCGCGGCCGCTGACCACATCCTCGACGGCCGGTACCGTCTGGATCACGACATTCAGAGGTTCCAGCGATTCGAGGATCTGACGGCGCCGTGAGCGGGTGGTGCTGGGGATCGCCAACAGAATCCGTTCGGCGCCAGTCTGCTCGATGAGCCGTGGCAACTCGCTAGGGTTGTAAACCCTGATGCCCTCTACTGTGGTGCCTTTCATGCCGCGCCAATCATCCACGAAGGCTACCGGCAAGAACTCGGTGCCCTGGCGCAGCGAGGCCACCAATTGGGACCCTGCCGTACCCGCGCCGTAGATGATCACTCGGGTCTTATCCTGCATGAGGATGCGCCGGTAGAGGCTTCGCATGAAGAAGCGGATTCCACCCACCGACATCACCACCAGAAGGGCGTGGATGATCAACTGTGACAGAGTCATTCCAATGCCGAAACCACGGCTGACAAGGGCCAGGACAAGGGTCAAGACCGCCGTGCCGATGGCCACCCCCCGCAGCGTCGTGAGGCTCATGTAGCGAACGAGGCTTCGATAGAGCCCCAACTGGAAGAAGACGGCCAGGGTCACCGGCAAGGTGATCGCCAGCACCGCCCAGGCCTGGGGTTGGCGAATGGGGGCCAGACTCTCTGCCTGGAGCACCAGTGCCATGAAGAAACTGCCGGTCAGCAGTAACGCATCGGTACAGAGTTGAAGGACACATTTAGACCGCCTCGGCAGTCGTAATGCACGTTCCAGCACCTGTCTCATGAGCTATGACTCCTTGTGTAGCCCGGATTACCATCCAGTGGAGGTTCCAGCGATCACTACGGCTGCGACCTGACCGTCACGACAGGTTTGATGCTTGCAAGGGTGACGTTACCCTTGTCACTGCTCACTCAGCGCGTACATTAACTAAAGCTATTTAAGTGTTGAATGCAGGGCACCTGCCCTCAATGACCTGTCGGTGTCAGCCTATTTAGTCGGCTCCGCATTGGGCTTTCAAAGATGAATCAATTTAAGAGTCACTTTGAAGCCATCTGATATTGCCGAGTGTATTTTTATGTTATCGATTATATGAGAAAAGGCGTGCCCGGATCGGGTGAATTGTGCCGGTGATGGGATATGAGTTTTATCCATTAAAAGGTAGAGAAATCTAAACTCTCTACCGTTGGCATTATAATCAGCTAAATGGATGGTGATCGGGTGGTCAAGAGAAACGCAGTTTGCGTAGCTTGAATGAGAGGGGCTTAATCGGATGCAAAATTCGGCCAGACTATTTCAAGCAGATCACAGCAAGATAGCCACCCGAGGGTGTTGAGAATTTTCACGCAATTAATGTTAAGAACTCAGTCCATTGGTATGAGAATTTTGGACGACGCAAGTCCATGGATATGTGGAATACTTACATTGGTTACATATGGTAACCATATGGTTCACGATGCGGCGTTTCGTCAGGCCTTGGGCCGGCAAGCACCCGTCTGTACGCAACTGGCAGCCGGTATAGGCCAGGATCGACGGTTCGCCTTCGCTCCTATTGCATTACTTCGGTCGGTTTGCCCCACCATCAACAAAAAAGAGGCAGTGTCTCATGCGCCCAATACGTTCTATCCGCCCGCTGGTAATCCTGGTCGGTGCCGCCTTGATCGCTGGATGCTCTCTCGCCCCCGGCGCTCACATGGATTACAGCGCGGAAGCCCCACCCATCGACGATCTGGTCGAGATCCAGGCCATCACCCCAGCGTTGATCTCTAGCTTCCGCCAGGTCGAGCCAAGGGCGCGTTCCATGAGCCCCGACCTGCGCGCGGAGCTGGACAACTGGGAGTACATCGTCGGGCCGGGTGATGTCCTCAGCGTCATCGTATACGACCACCCGGAGTTGACCATACCAGCCGGTGCCGAGCGCAGCGCGGAAGATGCCGGCAATGAAGTGCGTTCGGACGGTACGATTTTCTATCCCTATATCGGACAGGTGCGGGTTGCTGGCCGTACTCTCGGCGAGATTCGCAGTATCCTTGCCAGCCGGCTCTCAAATTTCTTGACCGACCCGCAGGTCGATGTGCGAATCGCTGCCTTCCGCTCCCAGAAGGTCTATGTCAGTGGTTCGGTGGAGAACCCCGGCACTCAGCCGATTACCTCGATTCCGCTGACCCTGGCCGATGCCATCAGCCAGGCGGGGGGAGCCACCGATGGAGCCAACTGGCACAACGTAATTCTGACCCGTGACGGTCGGGAGGAGCGGCTCTCGCTCTTCGCCCTGCATCGGGAGGGCGATCAGACCCAGAACCGTATGCTGCGTGATGGCGACGTGGTGCACGTACCCGATGCCAGCAACCAGGGCGTAGCGGTAATGGGGCAGGTGCAGGTGCCGGGCAACCTTGGGCTGGGCAACGAGCGCATCTCGCTCACCGAAGCCATCTCCCGGGCCGGCGGTATCCGCGAGGAAGCAGCGCAACCCTCGGGCATCTTCGTCATTCGCGGTACCGAGCCCGGCAGTGACAAGGTGGCCACTATCTACCAGTTGGATGTCCGTAACGCTGCGGCATTTTCCTTGGGCAACCACTTCACGCTGGAACCCCAGGACGTGATCTACGTGACCACCGCGCCAATCGCTCGTTGGAACCGCGTGATCAGCTTGCTGTTGCCTTCGGTCCTGCTGCCGGGCGATGTTGCCGGAAGCGCCACCGACGTGCGAGATCTCTAAACGATGTTCCAGCGTATCCTGATTGTCTGCACCGGCAACATCTGTCGTAGTCCGGTCGCTGCCGCCATGTTGAAACGGCGGCTACCGGAGCGCGATGTAGCCTCCGCCGGCCTGGGTGCGCTGGTCGGTCACGGCGTAGCGCCCCAGGCGCGCGCCCTGGCCGAGGCCGACGGTCTCGATGTCGCCGACCACGAGGCTCGTCAGCTCACACAGGAAATGCTGGTGACCTACGATCTGGTGCTGGTGATGAGCGAAGGCCAGCGCCGCGCGGTGGGTGACATCGTCCCGGAAGCTCTGGGCAAGACGCTGCTGCTGGGACGTTGGCTGGAAGGCGGCAAGGGCATCAGCATTCCCGACCCCTATCGCAAGAGCGATGCAGTATTCGCCCATGTCCACCGGCTGCTTACCGACGCCACCGAAGCTTGGGTCGGTAAGCTATAAGGGGCATGCTCTTGTTCTAATTCCCGATGCCGTACCTGAACCGTCAATAATCTAGCAACGCAGTGGCCGGCCCGGCTTTCGGCCTTCCTCACTTACCTCCTTTGTTTGCTTACCTATTCTCTGTTTAGCCTTGAGTCGTCTTTTTTAAATGCTGCTCAAGACCGGCAGGGGGCGCGTTTGTGAACATAAATTCTAAATTTTGAATGATTTCGTATTAAACCGGTACTGGATATTGATGTGTGTAGTTTGGTTTCCCTAATAAAAACGTTTGAATTGTAATTTTGAGTATCGAACATCGGCTCACCTCTCTTTATTCTGGTTAATAATCAAACGTCAGGGAAAGGAGCGGATATGTCGACTCAGTTGGCCGGTAAACACAGTCAGGCACGCCCCAATGGGACAGGAAAGTCCTCAAGGAGTATGCCGCAATGATTCGTGCCCTGGATCTGCTGATAGCTGCCCTGGGCTTGTTGATCGGCCTACCGATACTGTTGGCGTTGATGGTGATCGGTTACTACGATACGGGCTCGCCGCTGTTTCGCCAGCAGCGGGTGGGGCGCTATCAGCGGCCCTTCACGCTGGTGAAGTTTCGCACCATGCGACCGGATACCGCCTCGGTGGCCACTCACCTGGCGGATGCCTCGGCCATCACGCCCTTCGGTAACTTCCTGCGGCGCAGCAAGCTTGATGAGCTTCCCCAGTTGTGGAATGTCCTGAAAGGCGAAATGAGTCTGGTCGGACCGCGACCCTGCCTCTACAGCCAGCAGGAGCTGATAGCGGAGAGAGCCACCCGCGGGGTCTACCAGGCGCGCCCGGGCATTACCGGGCTGGCCCAGATCAACGACATTGACATGTCCACGCCGCTGCTGCTGGCCGAAACCGACCAGTGCATGTTGAAGGGGCTGACGGTAACAGCCTACTTCCGTTATATCGTGCTCACGGTACTCGGCAAGGGCTCGGGTGATCGGATCAGGCGCAAGGCGATGTGAAGCAGCCGCAGGTTTTGTCTTCAAGTGAGTCTGAGTATCTCAGGGAGTGAGATTCCTTTTGCCTAGCCACTGCGCTGGGCTTTCTCTTGATGGGCTGGGTTGTCTCTCGATGAACATGAACGAGGCGATGGAATAGGGTGGTGGGTAGGATAATGAATCGAACGATGGATCTAGCCCTGGAGCGAGAGCTGTCATGCACGCCATGATGCTGGCGGCCCCGCCGCTGCTGATGCCGTTCGGCTACTGGCTGGCGCTGGTGGCGGTGCTGTTGTTGACGACCATGAGCGGATGGCGACGGGCTCCGGTAGCCCTGACACAGACCTGGCAGCGTAATGGCTGGTTGCTGGCGATACTGCTGGGGTTCGGGGCGGTTGAGTTATTGGTGGGAGTCTGGCATCGGGAGCTGGGCCGCGCCCTACCCATGGCAGCGGCGGCCTGGGGGGCGGCGCTGCTCTTGTTGAACCTGGGCCGCCGGCCGCCGGTGCTGGCTGCCTGGTGGGCCGGGCTGGCGGTGGCCGGCCTGGGGGCCGGGGGCTGGGCGCTGTACCAGCGGGTCTTCGAGGCGGCTGCCCGGGCCAGCGGACATGCGCCGCTGCACGCCATTCTCTTCGGCAACCTGTCGTTGCTGGCCGGGTTGCTGTGCCTGGCAGGCATCGGCTGGGCCTGGGGGCGTCCGCGTCGCGGGGTCTGGGTCACCCTGCTGGTGGCCGGGGCAGTAGGCGGAGTGCTGTCCTCGGTGCTTTCGGGGACCCGCGGTGGCTGGCTTGCTCTGCCGCTGGCCCTGGCGCTGTTCTACCGGGGCTACCTGTACCGCTGGCAGCCGATCTGGCGAGTGGGCATCCTGGCCGGTGTCCTGGCGGCGATGGCGGCGGCATACGCCGTGCCCCAGAGCGGCGTGCAGCCGCGCGTGGATGCCGCCGTGGCAGAGGGCCAGGACTTTCTGTCCGGCGAGGTGCGCGGCTCCGTGGGGCTGCGCCTGGAGATGATGCGCGGCGCCGGTCTGCTGATCCTCGAGCGCCCCTGGCTGGGCCATGGTCACGAGGGCTACCGGCCGGGCATGCAGAGGCTGGTGGAGGAGGGCCGGCTGGCGGCGGGGGTGGAGCACTTCTGGCATGCACATAACGAGCTGCTGGATGCCTGGGTGCGGCGTGGCCTGCCGGGTCTGGCTATGGTGCTGGCGCTCTACCTGATGCCGCTGTGGCTGTTCGCGGGCAGGCTCCGGGCCAGCGACCCGGTGCACCGCTCCCTGGCCGTGGCGGGCATGCTGTTGCCCGTCACTTTCATGGATTTCGGACTCAGCTATCCCTTCTTCGCCTACCCGGTTGGAATACTGGTTTATGGCAGCTGGTTGACAGCAATCTGGTTACTGATGCCCGTCGCTCAGCCACATCGTATCGAGCGGAAGAGCAATGTGAATCGAGTCGTGGGGCCGGCGGGAAGGCCGGACTGCCTGGGTTGCTAGCGAAGTCGGCGGCGCACCGACGAGTGGCCCGCCATCACCCATTGATCTGCCTGGAAGGTGCTTATGAAGATACTGATTACCGGGGCAAGCGGTTTCGTGGGCCGGCACCTGCTTGCTCATGTCATGGCCATGCCGGGCGTCACCGTGGAAGGGTGCTCTCGCAGTGAGGCGGTCGTAGCGGGCAAGCCGCTGCTGCGCTGCGGGCGGCTGTCGGCTAAGACCGATTGGCGGGCGCTGCTGAGGGACGTGAACGTGGTGATCCACTGTGCGGCCCGAGCGCATATCATGAACGACACCTCGGGCGAACTGCACGAAGCCAATGTCGATGGCACCCTGAACCTAGCGCGGCAGGCCGCTGAAGCCGGTGTTAAGCGGCTGGTGTTTCTGAGCTCCATCGGCGTGAATGGCAACCATAATCAGCGACCCTTCACCGAGCAGGATACTCCCAGCCCGGCCGAGCCCTACGCCCAGACGAAGCTGGCCACGGAGCGGGGCCTTCATGAGGTTGCCGAACAGACTGGGCTCGAGGTGGTGATCGTTCGCCCACCGCTGGTGTACGGTCCCATGGCGCCGGGCAACTTCGGGCTGCTGACGCGGATCGTGGAGAAGCGCCTGCCCTTGCCGCTGGCCGACACTGGCAATCGACGTTCGTTGGTTTCGGTGTGGAATCTGGTTGACCTGCTCACCCTCTGCATCGATCACCCCGCGGCTGCGGGGAAGACATTCGTGGTGAGCGACGCCGAGCAAGTGTCCACTTCTGACCTGCTGCGCAAGATCGGCCAGGCAGTCGGTAAGCCGGCCCGGCTATTCCGGCTGCCCAGAGGATTGATGAAGGCGGGGGCCACGCTGCTGGGCAAGCGGGGGATCTATGACAAGCTGTTCGATTCCCTGACGGTAGACGCTAGCCATGCCCGGCAGACCCTGGGCTGGGCGCCGCCATTGACCTTGGACGCGGGGCTTTCACGCTGCTTCAGCAAGGCGCCGGTGCCCCCCGTGCCACAAACGACGTACACATCTCGGGGAACGGAAACGTCGCCAAAGGCGAATCCCGGGCAAGACTGCACCAGAGCCGCCGCTCGGGTGGCGGAAAAAACCGAGTCTGGCAAGGGGGTGTCATGAGCCGGGGTTCACAGATCGATTCGCCGCACGACTTGCCCGCTGGCGTAGCCAGGCAGCAGCGCCGCCAACTGCTTGTCTCCTTGGGCGTGGGTGGGGCAGGGGCTCTCCTCTCGACGACGGCCCTGGCTAGTAAGGAGCGGCCGACGGCGCGGCAGGGCTCACCGTTCGGAGTGGTGCCTGACCAGTTCTCGGGCAGCGACACCGAGCGGGTGCAGGCGGCCTACGATTATGTCCTGGAGAATGGGCTGTCCACTGTCTACCTGGATCGGGTCTACGACCTGACCGGGGGAAGCGTCTACCTCTCCAGCGATGATTGGGCCTCAGTGGTGATCTTTGTCGGCGGGGGACTGACCAAGCGGGACGATGGTTTCATGTTCGATCGTCGCACGGCGAATCTGGCAACCGATGCCCCGAAGTTCCAGGGCGTGCGCTTTCGGGGTAGTGAGGACGCCACGGCGGTTATCTCGAACGGCAGCCGGATGATTCGGCAGAACTTCTCGCAGCAGTGCGACTTTCGCCATGTGGCCGCGATCCACTCGGACAGTTATACCCAGTCGGTACGCTTCCTCAATACAGAGATGTACGAGTCCGCAGGAACCTTCATCCTGGCGCCTCGCCACTATGACTTGAGCTGTCACGAAAATCGCTTCGAGGCCAACAGCCATCGCCTGATCGAAGCCGTTACCGACGAGCCGGGGCAGTGGGCGTTGTCGGTGGCGCGGTTCACCAACAACTGCATCGAGGGCTACACCCGGGTGGCGCCGATCCGGCTGAGCAGCGCCTCGTCGCTACTGTTCCAAGGTAACTACTGCGAGCACAATAACACGACCCTCGAGTTTATCCGGACCGATGGAATCCAGCAGGTCTCGGGTAAGATCGAGGTGAATTCCTTCTATGAGAGCCGCTCGGAGGTGGATATAGACCTGGGGCAGCTCAACTGCAGCAATCTGGAGATCAGTCACAACACCTCCAATGCCGCCAAGGGGCGCTATCTGACCCGCCAGCGCGGCGGCGGTGTGGCGCAGGTGAGCAGCAACTTCATGTATTCGGGGGGCAACGAGGGGCCTTTCTAGCTCTCTGACCGGGCCCACGATGAGACTGTGAAGTGTCCGGAAATGGATGATTGGCCGCGTAATCTCAAGTGTTACCGAACCTCTCGCCCCAGGGAGGCTGCCTGCCTCGTTCCATAGTACGAGGGGGTATGCCACTTTGTAGCCAAATGTTGTCTTTTGTTAATTTCGGGTTTCTTTGGAATGCTATGCTGACGCCAAATTGGAGTCCGGAGAGAACAGCAGATGACGATTCTGGTGACCGGCGGTGCCGGGTTCATTGGTACGCACACGGTAGTGCAACTGGTGAAAGCCGGCCATGCTGTAGTGGTCTTAGATAACCTTTGCAATGGTACGGCGGAAGCGCTGAGGAGAATCGAGCGCTTGACCGGGAAATCGGTGCCGCTGGTGAAGGGCGACGTTCGCGACCGTACGGCCCTGGATGCGCTCTTCCGCTCCTATCAGGTGGCGGCGGTCATCCACTTCGCCGGTCTGAAGGCGGTGGGCGAGAGCGTGCGCCAGCCGTTGGCCTACTACGATAACAATGTGAACGGCACCTTGGTGCTGTGTCAGGCCATGCAGGCAGCCGGAGTGCGCAAGCTGGTGTTCAGTTCCTCGGCCACCGTCTATGGACCCGATGCGCCGGTGCCCTATGTGGAGACGCTTCCGCGAGGGCGCACCTCCAACCCCTATGGCACCTCCAAGGCGATGGTGGAGCAGCTGCTGACGGATCTGCAGGTGGCCGATCCCGGTTGGTCGGTGGTGCTGCTGCGCTACTTCAACCCTATCGGCGCGCATCCCAGCGGGGTCATCGGGGAGGATCCCCGGGGCCTACCCAACAACTTGATGCCCTTTATCGCCCAGGTGGCGGTCGGACGGTTGCCTGAACTGGCGATCTTCGGCGACGACTATCCCACCGATGACGGAACCTGCGTGCGTGACTATCTGCACGTGTTGGACCTGGCCGATGGCCATGTTCAAGCGCTGGGGCAGTTGGTGGCGCCGGGACTGCATATCTACAACCTGGGTACCGGCCGCGGGGTGTCGGTGCTGGATATGCTCAGAAGCTTCGAACGGGTCACGGGCCGGACCATCCCGTACCGGGTGGCGCCCCGCCGCGACGGAGATCTGGCAGCGTTCTGGGCCGATGCTACCAAGGCACAGCGCGAGCTCGGCTGGCAGGCTTCCCGCGGCTTGGACGAGATGATCGCCGATACCTGGCGCTGGCAGTCGCAAAACCCTGAGGGGTATCAAGACTGAGCCTCGAACCCGACTTATTTAATCTCTAGTCTCATTCAAGCCAAAGATCTGGTTCCAGAAGCCGCGCTGCTGCTGGGATATTTGGCTCTGCACTAATTAAAAATCTCATGCTTAATCATGAATGACTCGTCGTCGTGATTCTGGAATTAGTGTGGCGAGTCTGGTGAGCTTTCGATGTAAAAAATCGGCAGGCCAGGTAGGGGATTTATATGTAACCATGTGTCCTGAAGTAATGTTCATATTATATGAATCTGATCGAGTTGTAGCATATATAGCTAAATAGCGGATGGCAGTAGGCTGACTGCGCGTGAGGTTCGGATTCGTAACCCTAGGCGGTAGCGTGAACAGGCGGTTATTTCAGTTTATCCATTAAAAATACTGACCAGTGATATGGCACGGAAGCCCCTGGCTGAGTTCGGAATTTTCCGACGCCGGGACCATTCCTGATGACCACAGGAGGCACCGTGCAGGAATCGGTAAGTGAAGCCGCCCATGGCAGGGAGAGAAGGAGCGTCATGAAACCTGTAATTCTTGTGTGTATCAGCCACTACCTGCCGGGTTACAAATCAGGGGGGCCTCTGCGTAGCATCGTAAACCTTATCGAGAACTTAAGTGACGATTTCGATTTCCGGATCATCACCGCCGATCGGGATCTCGGGGATACGAGCCCGTATGAGAGCGTACCTATCGGTCGTTGGACGGAGGTAGGCGGCGCCCAGGTGTTCTATCTGCCGGCGGGCTCAGGCGCGCTGGGCACCCTGTATCGGCTCCTGAGGGACACCCACTCCGATGTGCTCTATCTAAACAGCGTGTTCGCGACGCGATCTACGCTGGTGCCGCTGGTGCTGCGGCACCTGGGTGCGATCCCCCGTAATCCGGTGATCCTGGCCCCGCGAGGCGAGTTCTCCCCGGGTGCGCTGGCGCTCAAGCGTTGGAAAAAGCGGCCTTTCCTGGCGCTGTCGCGTGCGGCTGGGCTCTATTCCGGGCTGGTCTGGCAGGCTTCGACTGACTTCGAGGCTGAGGATATATACCGCGTGATGGGACGCATGGCTAAGGAGATTCATCAGGCCTGCGATCTGCCCAGTCTGGTCGACCATGCGGTCAAACAGCGGCGGCGCGATGCGGGTGATCCGATGCATATCCTGTTTCTATCGCGCATTTCACCCAAGAAGAACCTGTCCTATGCGCTGCAGTGCCTGGCTCGCGTTCGAGTGCAAGTCGAGTTCAGCATTTATGGTCCTGCGGAAGATGCCGCCTACTGGGCAGAGTGCAAGGACCTGATCCAAGCCCTGCCGAAACATGTACGGGCCACCTACAGAGGGGGCATAAGCCCGGCGGAGGTTCCCCGGGTAATGGCCGAGCATGACCTCTTCTTTCTGCCGACCCTGGGCGAAAACTACGGCCATGTAGTGGCCGAGGCGATCGCGGCCGGTACGCCAGTACTGGTGGCCGATACCACTCCGTGGCGCGGCCTGGCGACGATGGGAATCGGCCAGGACCTTCCTCTCGATCAGCCCCAGGCCTTTGTGAATTACATCGAGGAACTGAGCCGTCTCTCTGTCGAGAGCTATGCCGCGCTTCGTGCACGGGTGCTGACGGCAGATGCCGTCAGAAAGCAGGACAGTCGGGATGTCGAGCATAACCGCGCCCTGTTTCGCGCTGCGCTTCAAGCGGGTTGAAGCGGATCCCTGTTTTGACTTTCGCTTGCGCCGTTGGCTTGGCCCTCTGAACGGGCCTATTCACTGCAACGTAGCACGCTCTATGCCCTGGGAGACTAGAAAGCTAATCCAGGGGGGGAGCAGGAAAACCAAGCAGGCAGGTGCGTTTTCAAAATGTAAGCTTATGTAGTGAAAAGTAGGGATGGAGTTAAGCGCCAAGGCGATAACCCATCTACCGCTGACAAGCAGGCATCACGACAGATATCACCACAAGAATCACCAGGTACTTGGACGGCAAGGAGATAGCCGAGTGAAACTCCCGGGCGGTAGCGTGGAAAAAATTCTCTTCGGGAATGCGATTCGAACTAGCGCTTCACGGGGACGAGACGCCGTTAAAGACACTTGCCGTTGTCGACCTATCAGATCTGGAGCACTGACATGATGGTAGAGCTACCCATCGCCGAGTATCGGTTGAGTAACGACTTATAACCTCAGTTAAGAGCAACGTCCCCAAGGCAAGATCAACGTCCTGGTGCTAATGAAGTGTCAGGAAAACAACTGTCGCGTAATACGTCATCGTGGTGCTGCCATGTCAAAAAATACCGAAACACCCAGAAAAGACGATGTTGATATTGGAAGAATGATCGGGCTGATGCTCGATCACAAGAAACTGTTCATTGGCATTACCGGCCTATTTGCCATGCTTGGTGTTGCCTATGTGATCCTGGCAACGCCGATCTATCAGGGGGACGCCCTGGTACAGGTCGAGACGCGCTCGTCCATCAGTCCGCTGGGGGATGTCGACAACATAATGGGCATGTCCGATGCGCAGATTTCGATCAACACTGCGGCCGAGGTGCGCATCCTGCGTTCGCGGATGGTGCTTGGCGAAGTGGTGGACCGCATGGGATTGGACGTGGTGGTGCAGCCGCGCCGGGTGCCGCTGATCGGCGATTTCGTGAGGCGGCATGAGATCCAGCGTCCCTCTATCCTGGATCGTGACGTCGTACAGCTGAATTTCCTGAATGATCTCAAGGTACCCAACATTCTCAAGAGCGGATTCTCCGTACCTAGCTTCCTGCGGGATCGTCCGGAGGTATGGGGCAACGAGTCGATTACCCTGGGTCGTTTCGATGTTAGCGACCCTTTACGGGGCAGGAAGCTTTCCCTGGTGTCCGGCGGTAACGATGAGTACTCATTGTTCCTTGGAGATGAGTGGCTAGGCGATGGCCGCGTGGGGGAGCTGTCCATCTTCATGGATGGCGATATCTATCTGCGTGTGGCGACTCTCGATGCGGCGCCCGGGGCCGAGTTCACGCTAACACGACTGACCCGCGCCGAGGCGATCCGTCAGCTCGGGGAACGCTTGAAGGTCGAGGAAGTAGGTGGCGTGCGCGGTGGCGGGACCGGCATGCTGGAGCTGGCCATGACCGGGCCGGATCCGGAACAGATCCGTCGGGCACTGGATGCGGTGACGGAGACCTATCTCACCCAGAACGTCGAGCGCCAATCGGCCGAGGCCGAGAAGAGCCTGGAGTTCCTTGAAGATCAGGGGCCTGAACTTCGCAACCAGCTGGCCGCCGCCGAAGATGCCCTGAACCAGTACCGCATCAACATGGACAGCGTGGACCTCAACTCCGAGGCACAGGCCGTGATCAACCAGTTCGTGGAACTCGAGCGTCAGCTGAGCGAGCTGGAGTTCAAGGAAGCCGAACTGGCCCAGCGCTATACCAGCAACCATCCGAGCTACCAGTCGCTGCTGCGCCAGAAGAGCCAGCTCAACAATGACCGTGAGGCACTCAACGCACGGGTCAACCAGATGCCACAGGCCCAGCAAGAAGTGGTGCGTATGACTCGGGATGTCGAGGTGACTCAGGCCATCTACGTCAATGTGCTCAACAAGATGCAGGAACTGCAGGTCGCCCGGGCGGGCACCGTGGGTAACGTGCGCATCATCGATACCACCCAGGTGGCGGCCTCGCCGATCCAGCCCCGAAAGCTGATGGTGCTGGGGGGATCCATTCTGCTGGGCGGTATGCTGGCGGTTGGCATCGTGCTGCTGCGCAATGTGCTGAACCGCGGTATCGAATCGCCGGATCAGATCGAGAATGCCGGCATGCCGGTCTATGCGACCGTCCCCCTTTCCGAGGAGCAACAGAAGCTCGTTCGTCGCATGAAACATCGCCGGGAGCAGCACGGCCGCGATGTCTCGACCGGCCTGCTCGCAAAGCAAGCGCCTGCCGACACGGCCATGGAGGCGATCCGGGGCCTGCGCACCAGTCTGCACTTCGCCATGCTCGAGAGCACCAACAATTGTCTGATGATTACCGGACCTAGTCCCAACATCGGCAAAAGCTTCATCGCCGTGAACTTGGCGGCCGCCTGCGCCCAGGCAGGACAGCGTGTCCTGGTGGTGGATGCCGATATGCGCAAGGGGCATCTGCACCATAGCTTCAGCGACAAGAATGAGGCGGGCCTTTCGGAGATGCTGAGTGGAACCCGGACGATGGACGAGGTAATCCGCGAATCGGCCGTGCCTGGGCTGAGCTTTGTAACCCGCGGCATAGCACCGCCAAACCCTTCCGAACTGCTGATGACGGCCAGTTTCTCCGAGTTCCTTGAAGAGGCTGGCAGGCAGTTCGACATGGTGATTATCGATACGCCACCCATCCTTGCCGTGACCGATGCCGCCGTAATCGGCGCCCAGTGTGGCACATCCTTGATGGTGGCCAGGTTCCAGCTAAATCCAGTACGCGAGTTGGAGTTGGCAAAGGGACGTCTCGAGAGGGCCGGCGTCACCGTGAAGGGCGCCATCATGAATGGCATGGAACGCAAGGCAGCAGTCAACTTCGGCTACGGCTATTACAACTATGCGTACAAGTAATTCTCATGGCCCTACGCGTCATTCGAGTGAACCTACGAACCTGACGGATGGCCCTGCACCGACTTCAAGCTAGCGAAGAACTTATGACCAAGCCAACGCAAGGGGCCCTACATAAGGGGCCTCAAGGTTAAATGCGTTGTCTGGTCGAGGTTCCCTGCTGTCGAGCAATGCCGGCAGCTTGATGACACTCAAGCATGTGTTATGACAACCAGGATGGTGAAGCAGGCATGAAGATACTTGTCACAGGTGGTGCGGGGTTCATAGGTTCAGCCTTGATCCGCTACCTCATCGGAAATACGGAACATGTGGTCGTTAATGTCGACAAGCTGACGTACGCGGGAAATCTGGAATCCCTGGCCAGCATCGTAGGCAGTCCCCGCTATTCCTTTGAACAGGTGGATATCTGCGATCGCGTCGAACTCGAGCGGATCTTCCAAGAACACCAGCCCGATGCGGTGATGCACCTGGCAGCAGAGAGCCACGTCGATCGTTCCATTGATGGGCCGGCGGCGTTCATCGAAACCAACATCGTGGGTACCTACACGCTGCTGGAGGTAGCCAGGCTGTATTGGCAGGAGCTGGGGGAGTATCGCCGCCGCGCCTTTCGCTTCCATCATGTCTCCACCGATGAAGTCTATGGTGACCTGGAGGGACCCGAAGAGCTCTTCACGGAGGAAACCCCCTACGCTCCGAGTTCGCCTTACTCCGCCAGCAAGGCCAGTTCAGATCATCTGGTCAGAGCCTGGCAGCGGACCTACGGACTACCGACTCTGATCACCAACTGCTCTAACAACTACGGCCCTTTTCATTATCCCGAAAAGCTTATTCCGCTGATGATTCTCAATGCGTTGGAGGGCAAGCCCCTGCCGGTATACGGCAAAGGGGAGCAGGTGCGCGACTGGCTGTTTGTCGAAGATCATGCCAGTGCGCTCTACACCGTGCTGAGCCGTGGCGAGATCGGCAGAACCTACAATATCGGGGGCCACAACGAGAAAAAGAATATCGAAGTTGTGATGGATCTGTGCGATCTGCTGGAGGAGTTGGCACCCGCCAAGCCGGCCGGTGTGGCTCACTATCGAGACCTGATCACCTATGTATCCGACAGGCCAGGACACGATATGCGTTATGCCATCGATGCGAGCCGTATGCGCCGTGAGCTTAACTGGACGCCGGTGGAAAGCTTTGAAACAGGCATTCGCAAGACAGTGAGTTGGTTTCTTGAAAATCGCGGGTGGTGTCGACGCGCACTGGACGGCGGTTATCAGAGAGAGCGCTTGGGGTTAGCGACCAAGGAGGCGTCATGAAAGGTATCATCCTGGCGGGAGGCAGCGGAACACGGCTCTACCCCGTGACCATGGGCGTGTCGAAGCAACTGTTGCCGATTCACGACAAGCCGATGATCTATTACCCGCTATCGGTGCTGATGCTGGCCGGTATAAGGGACATCCTCGTGATCACAACCCCCGATGACAATATCAGCTTTCGGCGTCTGCTCGGTGACGGCAGCAAGTTCGGTATTTCACTCAGCTATGCGACACAGCCGAGCCCGGATGGCCTGGCCCAGGCCTTTCTTATCGGCGAGGAATTCATCGGCGACGACAGCGTATGTCTGGTGCTTGGCGACAATATTTTCTACGGCCATGGATTCAGCCCCAAGTTGAAGATGGCGGCAAGCCGGACGGACGGGGCCACGGTTTTCGGCTATCAGGTCAAGGATCCGGAACGCTTCGGTGTGGTGGAGTATGACGATGACAATCGCGTTATCTCCATCGAAGAGAAACCGAAGAACCCTAAATCGAATTATGCGGTAACCGGCCTCTATTTCTACGATAACGACGTCATCGATATAGCGCGCAACGTGAAACCCTCCCATCGCGGTGAGCTGGAAATTACCAGCGTCAACCAGGCGTACCTGGAAAGAGGGAGCTTGAGGGTCGAGGAACTGGGACGGGGGTTTGCTTGGCTGGATACGGGTACCCATGAAAGCCTGCTTGAAGCAGCGCAGTTCGTCGAGACCATCGAACGCTTGCAGGGTTTCAAGATCGCCTGCTTGGAAGAGATTGCCTGGAACAATGGCTGGCTGACCCGCGATGAGGTCCTGGCGGCCGGCGATGCCTTGGCAAAGAACTGCTATGGTCGTTACCTGTTGAGCATCATGAAATGATACCTGTCGCGAGCCCTTATCTACCAAGCCGTGAACGCCTTGACCGCTACATCGACGGGATATACTCCCGTCGATGGCTGACCAACAACGGACCACTACTCGAGGAGCTGACGACGCGTCTCGAGGACTACCTTGGCGTCGAAAATCTTTTGCTGGTCTCTAACGGAACGCTTGCGCTACAGATCGCCTACCGAGTCTTGAACATTACAGGACCCGGCATGAAGGGCGCTGATAACGAACGGCCTGAGGTGATTACCACGCCCTTTACGTTTGTGGCTACCTCCAGTTCGCTGGCCTGGGAAGGGGCGACGCCACGGTTCGTGGATATTGATCCCACCACCTGGTGTATGAATCCCAAAGGAATTCGATCGGCGATAACCCACCGTACCCGAGGCATCGTGCCAGTACACGTATTCGGTAACGGCTGTGACGTCGATGCGATCGATGAGTTGGCAGCCGAGTATGGCCTCAAGGTGGTTTACGACGGGGCCCATGCCTTTGGCGTAAAACATCGAGGGAAAAGCCTGCTCAGGGCAGGAGATGCGACTACCCTCAGCTTTCATTCCACCAAGTTGTTTCACACCATCGAGGGGGGAGCCATCGTCTTTCGACACAGGGAAGATCTGCTGCGAGCACAGCGGATGATCGGCTTCGGTATCAAGAATCCTGAAGAAATCGATCTGTTAGGGATCAACGCAAAGATGAATGAATTCCAGGCGGCCATGGGGCTTTGCAACCTCGACGAGATAGAGGCCAATCTCGGCAGACGGAAAACAATCTGGGATTTGTATACGAGTGAGCTTAAGTCCCGCTACCAGTTACAAGAGTGGCACCCTGAATGTACCCGAAACTATGCGTACTTCCCGCTACTCTTCGAGAGTGAAGCTCAGGCGACCGCTATCCAGGCACACTTGCTGTCTAACGGCTGTCAGGCACGGCGCTATTTCTACCCCTCGCTCGATTCTATCGATTTTCTGGGGGGCGGAGAGGCAATGCCGACCTCCCGTGATGTGGCCTCGCGGATCCTCTGCTTGCCGCTACAGAGTGATATGGACACCGATAGCGCCCAACGCATCCTGGCGTGCATTCCATGAAGATTCCGATGTTGACGGGTATTCAACAAAGCGGATTCGTGGCCAACATCTTCAAGCAGGGCTTCCTGCGGAATGTGGTGGTGCTGGGAAGCGGCACGGCGCTGGCTCAACTGCTGGCATTTTTGATAATGCCGGTGGTGACCCGTCTCTATGGTCCCTCTGAGCTGGGGGTATTGCAGATATTTCTTCTGGCCCTGATGCTCATGATGCCTTTCAGCCATCTGGGCTATCACGCTGCAATCCCGCTTCAGACCTCCAAGATTCGTGTCATCAATCTGCTCGGGCTCTCCCTGGGCATTGTCGTGTTTTTCGGCTTCCTATCGGGACTGGTGCTGTTCTTCTATGGAGCCCCTCTGTTCGAAGCGTTGGATGCACCGGAAATCGGCGGCTATTGGTACCTGTTCGTGATTGCCCTGGTGGCAGGGGGCGTCTATGAAATCCTCACGTCACTGGCGGTCAAGGAGTATCGCTTCGGGGATATCGCCAAGGCTCGTATCAACCAGTCAATCGTCTATGCGGCGGGGCGGGTTGGGTTGGGCTTCATGGCCATGGGGGCCTTTGGATTGATTTTAAGCGTCGTGGCTGGACAATTCGCAGGTATCTACCGTTTTCTGAAAATTATCGGCACTGAATATCGCAGTGAGCTGGGCAGCCTCAACCGGAAATTGATGATCACCCTGGCAGCGCGTTATAGAAAATTCGCCCTGTTCAATACCCCCTCCTCCATTATCGGAGTGTTCTCACACTGGTTTCCTACCGCCTACGTGGCCTGGCAGTTTGGATCCGAGACGACCGGTCATGTCTCACTGGCATTCTTCATTCTGGTAGCACCGATGGCACTTGTCGGCGGATCCGTCGAAAAAGGTTTCTATGCGGAGATCTGCAAGTTGGGCAAGAGCCGGGGAAAAGAAATCAACGTGCTGATGATGAAAATCGTCAAATATATGTTGCTACTTATGGTGGTTCCTATTGCGGTCACCATGCTCTGGGGTGAGCAGCTGTTCTCTCTCGTCTTCGGACAGCAATGGTCCGTATCCGGTGAATACGCCAGTATCATCTGCATCATGGTGCTTTTCTATCTATGCACCACGCCAATGGTCACGGGATTGGTTAATTTTATTGAACAACAGGAACTTCAACTGTATTTCGATTCCCTGAATCTTGTTCTGGTGCTACTACTAGCGTGGGTTTCGATCTCGGTCGATGCATCGGTCAAGCAGTTCCTGCTCTACTACGCCTTGATATCCATTACTATCTATGCGGTTCAGTTCGTCGT
>NZ_JBYCKL010000037.1:0-9936 GCF_057473365.1 Halomonas sp. TH-94 | reverse complement strand
TGGCCAAGGCCGATCATGGTTTGCTGCCCAATCCCGCCGAGCCGGTGCATCTGGAGCGGGAAGTAGACGCTTTGCTGGAATTCTACGAGGCTCTTGCAGAGGAGAAGCAGGTCACGATGCAGCTTAATGGTGCCGCTACGGTCACCGGCGACCACCTGATGTTACGCCGCGCGATTGCCAACCTGCTTTCGAACGCAGTGCGGCACACTTCCCCTGGCGGTACCATAGACATCACGATCACCCAGGCTCGGGACATGGCGCGGCTGTGTGTCAGCAATCCTGGTGAGACCATTCCCGCCAATCAGTTACCGAGACTGTTCGAGCGCTTCCACCGCGCCGACAACATCCGCAGCCACCATGGCGAAGGAGCAGGGCTGGGGCTCGCCATCACCCAATCCATCATCAAGGCTCATGGTGGAGACGTTGCAGTCCATTCGCAGGATGGCCTCACTACCTTCTGCCTCACCCTGTCACGCTCCGGCAGGCAAGGTGCATCACACCGTCACGGCGCCGACGCTGATGACGAGTGACTGGCAAAAGTCCATGACCAGCTCTACTGGTCGATTCGCTGTAAATAGCCCCGTCGTGCAACCCACGGAGTCAGCGGAAACAGAAGAAGCCGATGTACCCGGTCCAGTGTGATTAATCACCCGCTTGGGAGAATAACTCTGGCCGGGCGGCCTCAAACTCCTGACTTCAAGCAATAAGCGCAGCAGCGTGGTCGCGTCCGGCACGCTCTTGATGGCTAGGTCGATACCGATGAAGTCGCGCATAGCCTGGCTGTCGTAGATGGCGTCTTCCAGCGCTTCATCGGCCAGGGCATACCACTGCTGGAGAAAGTAGACGCGCAGCATGCGCTCCAAGCCGATCGGCGGACGCCCTCGCTTACAGGCTACGTTCGGGAAATAGGAGGGCGACAGCGCCTCCATCTGGGCCAGGAACCGCTCGTGGCGGGTGACCTTCTTCTTGTTCTGGTGCTCGGCTTGGGCGAACGAGATCTGCTTCATCGGGCGGCTCTGATCAGGCGATGATAAGAGAGCCGAATTCTACCCCGCCGCTGGCTGCCAGGCAGCCGCGGCAGGATTGATACAGTGTTTCTTTAATGGGAGAGATTGTTCAGGTTATGTTCAGCTCTGTGTTGTAAGTTCGATATGTCAAGATTGACTATCTGAAATAATAATGGGATCAAGCTATGAAAAATAACAAGCTATCTTGGGCTAGCATGACGGCTTTGGCCTTTGCTATTGGTGCACCTTCTGCTTCGGCAGTAGACATCCAAGTGGCGGGAGACACGACAGCCTCTATCTATGGCTTCGCCAGATTGAACATGGCTTACAATTTCGATCGGGCAGGTCCGGCTAACGAAACCTATTTCGAAAGGGTTGAAAAATCTGACAACGAGATTGGCGACCAGTTTCGAATGGCTGCGAACACCAGTCGACTTGGTTTTCGAACAAGTACCCCCGCAGCTGGAAGTTCGATTGATACTGTATTCGAGTTCGATTTTTGGGACTGGGATGATGCTAGCAATGCTAGATTAAGGCTTGCTTCTGGGTCATGGAATGGCATTTTGGCAGGACAGAACTGGTCTAATTACAACACTTTTGTGGCGTCCACACCGACTGTGAATTTTTTTGGCACGGCGGGAAGTAACGGTTTTGGGTCGCGCCTTAACCAGCTCCGCTATACTACTGAAGGCTTCTCTGTCGCTTTAGAAGCCCCACAAGTACAGCTAGCTCCAAATGCGGACGACTCACTAGAGGCACATGGCAATGCTGTATCATCCATGCCGGCATTGACTTTGCGTTACGAAGACAATATTGGGGATTTTTCATATTCCGTGGCTGGCGTTGCACGCCAGCTGAAATATGATACTGGAAACGAGAAAGATACTACGATGGGGTATGGGGGCTTTGTTGCGGGAGCGTACGATATTGGCCCACTAACCATCCGGGGTTTGGTTAACCTCAGTGAAGGCGCAAATAGCTACCTTTATTTGTCAGGCGGGTTGTTTAATGGCGCTGATGCCTATATTGACTCTAACGGAAATCTGCAGACCCTTTCCGGGAAGGGGGCGTCGGTCGGCCTTTCTTATCAGATTTCCCCACACTTAGCCATGAATGCTACTTCAGGGTTTACAGATGTCGACCCAGGTGATGAGGCCGTGGGTGGAAATGCTGATAGAGTTAATCGGAATGCGTTCCTTAACCTGATGTGGACACCCACTGATCGCTTGATGTATGGGGTGGAATACGGCTATTACGAGACGGAGCTTCGAGGCGAAAGGGGAGATGCGAGCCGTATCATGGTGGCTGCGCAATATAGTTTCTAGCTAGATTTTGTTCGCGAAAACCTGTTTTGATCGATTGGCTTGGGAAATCTCCCAAGCCTTTTTGCGCATTGGTGCAGTGCCCGATGATTAAATCGTCTGTATGACTTAACCTCTGCTAGCTGTAGGATCCTGGATGATCAGATCCTTCTGGGTCGGCAGCCGTACCAGCACGCCATTCAGGTAGGTGTAGGGCTCATGGCCATTCAGCTTGGCGCCCGGCGACGAGACGCTGCCAGGGCAGGCCCTGCACCAGCACAGCTAAGTGCCTAGGCAGATATTTTCATGCATACTGTCAGCTGGGATATCAAACCAGGACGGTACCATGGCACGGCGCTTCATCTCTTCGCTGACAGACACCGATCGACAAGCGTTGGCAGAGGTCCATCAGTACGGGCAAAAGCGTGCCTTGCGTCGCCGCGCACATGCCATCCTGTTGAGTAATCAAGGCTATACCATCACCCAGATCAGCGACATTTTGGAGGTCGGGCGGAATACCCTGACGATCTGGTTTCAGAAGTGGGAAGCCTCCGGTCTCGACGAGCTCGTCGACAAGCCGCGTAGTGGCCGACACCCCATTCTGGATGAGAGTGATCGAGCGCGGTTGCAAGCCTTGGTGGAGGAGCACCCTCACCAACTACGCACCCTGCAGGCACAGCTGCAGGAGGAGACCGGAAAAAACTTCAGCACGGACACCTTGCGCCGGGCATTGAAAAAAAAATGACAACAGCTTCAAGCGCATTCGGCACTCTCTGAAGGGCCGCCGTGATGAAGCCGATTTCCGCAATACGCAGGGCCTCCTGAAAGCACTGCAGGAGAGGGAAGACCAAGGCGAGCATGACCTGTACTACTTTGATGAGTCGGGATTTTCGCAATCCTCATCGGTGCCCTATGCGTGGAGCCCCATGGGCAAGCCCTGGGAAGTGACCGCGTACTCACATAGCCGACGGCTGAACGTGTTGGGGTTCCTCAGCCGAAAAGGGAAGCTGGTCTACCACACCACCATCGAGACGGTCACCACCGACACGGTCATCAAGGCGTTTGATCAGTTTGTCGCCCAGAAAGACCCCGATGCCTTCGCTGTGGTGGTGCTAGACAATGCCAGCATGCATCGCTCCAAGGCCTTCAAGCGTAAGATTCTGGAGTGGATGTCATATCGCGTGCATCTGGTCTACCTGTCGGCCTACTCGCTGGAGCTGAATCTGATCGAGATTCTGTGGCGGCAGGTCAAATACTACTGGCTACCCTTGGGAGCCTACTTATCGTTCGATCGGCTCTGCAAGGAGGTACAGCTCCTGCTCAGAGACTACGGAACAGAGCGCACGATTAATTTTGCATAATCACTTACCACTGTTGCTGGGCAGGTTCATTGGAATGCCGTCGGAGGTAGCTTCGGCCCTGCTTGCGTTCAGCTAATTTTCAAGGATGACTGTTAGGATGAGATTTAAATCACCAAGGAGGAGATGTTCACATGAAACTTCAAGTAGCTGCTCTAGGAATTGTTTTGGCTAGCCTGCTTTCAGCACCTGCCATGGCAGGCTTTGGAGCTGGGGCCGATCGGGAACTCCCCATGCTGGATAGCGGCATATCGTCTTCCTATATTTTATCATCGCCAGGACATCCGCAACGCTTTCAGATTAATATTGATCAACCGACCACCCTGAAGGTGGCTAGTGATCACTTTCCTGGCGAGTCAAGCGTGGGGGTGCGTATAACCGCTAGGCTGTATGATGATTCAGGTCGGCTAGTGGAGGAGGCGACAAGCCCTCGAGGCCATTTCAAGATCGAGCGGCAAGTGCAGCCTGGTAATTATGTGTTAGAAGTTAGTGGTGCGTCGACAGGTGCTAAAAGAGAAGGAATGCGTGACCGGTATGAATTGCACGTGAGCTACTAATCGATCGAGCTGCATTGAGCAGCAAGTTTAGGCACAGGCTGATCATGCGCTAAAGTTAATGCATGGCTGTGCGTTAATGGCGGCCCGGTCCCGCGTGATTAATCACGCGGGGCCGGGCGCATAGTCAAAATACCCCACCTCTCTCCCGAGCAACTCCTCAAGCTGGCGAAGGTGCTTCGCCGCTGCGAGTAATTAAAGCAGCCGCTGGTACAGGCACGGACTCAGCGTGTTACCAAGTGCCACGTGCCTATCAAAGCAACAAGCGCATCACGTGCTGCCTCTCTCGGCCTGCTGGATGATGTGGTCAGTGTTGACAATTTGGGCGTAGAAGACGAGCTGGAAAATTGAGGCAATTCTTGGCTCTGGAGGAGATTGGGGGTAGAATCGTCATTGGTGTGTCTCTCCCCGCCTCAAGTTCTTGAACAGCTCTATCCAAAGAGGCAGGAAGCGTACTCCCCGAATCTATTTGATGCATATATCGGACGACTGAACCACACCTTGGATAAGGTAGCAATCCAGATGCGAACAGAACAGGGCTAAATCTTTGCGTTACGTTGATCTTCGAAGTCTTCGCTTTCGCCTCCTGGTATGGCTTGGCGGCGTAGCACTGGTCGTTGTTGGCCTGACTTGGTTATTGCACGGTATCTTATTGAATGACCTTGCACGAAGCTTTCTCGGCGAGCGGTTAAAGCAGGAAGCGGAATATACATTGCTTCAGTTAGCTCAGGGGCATCTCTCCCCCCACTTATGGCAGGAAGCGAAGGTCCCCGTTCTGCAGGTGTTTCACCATCTCTACGTTCTGGAGCTAGACGATGAAATAACAACTTCTCACCCACACTGGCTGACAAAGCTTGCACCCTTACTTGAGGGCCAAGAAGATGCGCTCGTGGATGTGGCTTGGAGCGATCGCCATTTGCTGGTGTACCGAAAGACCTTTGAGATGGATGATCGTCCGGGAGTGCTGCTGATTGGTGAGGATTTCGGTAAAGTCGAGGCCGGGCTAGAGGCCCTGCATTGGTGGGTGGGCGGCGTTGCCAGTCTGCTGTTAGTTCTACTCATCACTCTGAACTTGATAGCAGTCAAAAGTGCTCTTCGCCCGCTTTATCGATTGCGCAAACAGCTTGAAGAGCTTCGCTCAGGAGCGCGTGAGCGCCTAGAAATCGAAATACCTTCCGAACTAGACGGTCTTGTCCAGCAGCTCAACCAGGTGATGGACGAGCATGCGCGACGTCTCCAACGCTCACGTGAGTCGTTGGCCAACCTTTCCCACGCCCTCAAGACCCCTTTAGCCGCTACAATCCAAGTTCTCAGAGGCTCGCGTCCCATTGACCCCGAGCGTAGACAGAAAATGCTGCGACGACTCGAAAACATGAATACCCAGTTAGAGGGCGAGCTGAAGCGCTCCCGGATTGCAGGCCCCAGTGCTGGACAGCGAGCATTTTTCCGGCGTGACGTCGAGCAATTGATCGAGATGTTCGCAACACTCTATCCCCATTGCGATTTCTGCTTCGAAATTGCCGCTTCTGTGCCGGCTACTACAAACATAGAGCGTCAAGACTTTACTGAGATGCTGGGAATCGTGTTAGACAATGCCGGCAAATGGGCATCTCGAGAGATACGCTGCCGCATACTTCATGGTGACTATCTATCTATTTTGATCGAAGATGACGGCCCTGGGGTGACCAAAAGCGAGCTGGATCGGTTAGGACAACGAGGCTTCCGCCTCGATGAGGCTCGGCCGGGTCATGGTTTGGGACTGTCAATTCTTCGGCAGCTGGTCGGGCAATACTCCGGACAGGTGAGCTTTCAGAATTCATCTCTTGGAGGTTTGCTGGTAGAGATCACATTGCCCGTCAGCTGAGCTTTCTTGGCGCCGTTTCAGGATATTTTCAAGAAGTGCGGTCATGCTGGCCTATAGTGCTACTACCTGACGGAGCCCAAAATGGCCAGCTCGAAAGCTGACAATTTGTCTTTAGCTAGCTACCGGTTATTTCGCCAAGTGTGCAGATGTCTCACCAAGCGTGGTGCAGCCGTTGTTCTTGGATCGACAACGCTGCGGCTGAGCCTGGCTAGAGTTAATTGTCGGGTAATGGATAATGCTTATTCTCAGGGAGAGATGGCAGAGGCTAATCCTGCCACTGCCATACGGTGTGAGGTGCTGGCGATTCACAAAGGCTTTTATGAGCGTCCAATTTCGTCGCTGAAGGAAGACCAGGTCTATCCTTGTATCTCAATGCGCCGAGCACCTATGCCGCCATCGTCCGTGAGAGCTGCATTATGAAGCTGTTATTGCTTGAAGATGATGACTTGTTGGCCGAAAGTATGAAGGATACGCTTAAAGAAGACGGTTACGTCGTGGACTGGGCGGCCAGTATACGTGAGGCAGAGTCGTTCATGTCTACTGAAAGTTACGTGTTAACAATTATTGACCTTGGTTTGCCTGATGGTTCTGGGCTTGAGCTGCTTGAGCGCTGGAGAAAGCAAGGGTGGCAGCTTCCCATTTTAATTCTTACGGCTCGTGATACATGGGAGGATAAAGTTGTTGGGTTGAGAGGAGGGGCCGATGATTATTTAACCAAACCTTTCCATATGTCTGAATTGATGGCCAGGATATATGCGCTAATACGGCGTCGATCGGGTGGGGTCGCTAACATATTGTCTGTCAACGGTATCGAGTTGGATGAGTTTTCTCGACGTGTGTCGGTAAATGGTGGGTGCTGGCAAGAGTTAACATCTACTGAGTATCGTCTATTGCGCTACTTGATGCGGCACCCGGATCGAGTGTACTCTAAATTACAATTGCTTGATCAGCTGTACTCTCTGGAGCAAGATGCTGCTGATCCGAATTTGGTTGAGGTATATATTAGCCGGCTTCGACGTCGACTCGGCAAGGAATATATCCAGACTCGTCGCGGTCAAGGGTATCTCTTTGTATCGCATTGACTGAAATGGGAATAAAGATGTCATGCTTCAAAAGCTTTGCGGGTTCAAGTCCAGCCATCGGCAAGGAGTATGAATGCCCCTCTCAAGTGCTTATCCATGATCTAAAACTGCTGTGGCGTGCGATTTTTCTAGGTGCGGGTGCGGTTTATTGTCAGAATTTTGAGGTGGAAGGCAGAATTGAGACAGCGCAATGTAACACGGTCTGACTAGACGAATTGCCGGGGATTGAATGGTATCGAGTCGAGCTGCAAGCATTCTGGCGATCCCCGCCGATTTGCAAGCTCAAGATCCGGTGTAGTCCAGCCTTGCCTCGCAGCACCTAGATACAAATATTTAATGTCAACTAACCTGATCGCTCTGACAGTCTGCTATGGCTTCCAATCCATGCATGCTGTTCAGCTCTATTTCAAAAAAGCCAGTTATCTTTGTGTTTCACATAACTGGCCTAGGGTTCGGCGGGTCATAAGAGTAAGAATAAGGAGGCTCACATGCCGGAGATCATCCCGAACTGGCATCCGATATTCGTCAATTTCACTGCCGGGCTTCTGAGCACGGCGGTCATGCTCTACCTCGTCGCGCTCGTGCTCCCTGAGCAGTGGGCCGAGCGCACGCGGCTGGTCGCGCGCTGGAACCTGTGGCTTGGAACCGCGTTCACTGTGCTGACCGTGCTCACCGGCTTGCAGGCCTACAACACCGTGGTACACGACGCGCCGGCGCATGAGGCGATGACGGTCCACCGCAACTGGGCGCTGACCACCTTCGTCGTGTTCGTGATCCTGGTCGTGTGGGCGGCGTATACGCGTTTGCTGAGTAACCGGCGCGAATCCCGGCTGTTCGTGGTGGCGCTGCTGATCGGCGCGGTGCTGCTCACGGTGACTGGACACCGGGGAGCGGAGGTGGTCTTCCGCTACGGTGTCGGGGTGGAGCGGCTGCCCGATGTCGACGACCACGAGCACGGCGCTCACGCTGAGACCGATGCTCCGGAGATGGGAATCTTACCGCTGGGCCACCCCGCACCGGCCGACGCGCCGGAGGAGGACGATCACCCCCACGCGCATTGAGCAGGACCGATCAAGTACGCCAACCGCGCGGCAGCGCCGTGCCTTATCGAATCGACAAGGAGGAGTACGAATCATGCAACACACGAAGCTCTTCAGCACGCTCGCCCTGGCCATTTGGCTGCTCGCGGTTTCCACCGCGCAGGCTCACGCCCCGTTCCAAGGGTCGGTGCCGAAGGACGGCGCCACCCTCAGCGCCGAGGCAGTGCCTGAGCAGCTCGAGCTCAAGTTCGGCCACACCCTACGTCTGACCTCGGTGATGCTGCGTCCCCATGAGGGCGAGGCGGTGAGCCTCGACACCTCGAACCGGCTCGGCTCCGAACACAGTCTGGCGCTGCCCGAACTCGCGCCCGGCCACTACGTCGTGCAGTGGCGGGGCATGGCGGTCGATGGGCACGTCATGTCGGGGAACGTCGAGTTCACCGTTGCGGCGGCGCGATGAGGCCGGATGATGAGCGCTGACACCGCATGGCAGCTGGCAAGTTTCGCGCTTCAGCTGTTGACCTACGCGACCGGGCTCTTCGCGGCGGGAGGCGTGCTGTTTCTCCTGCTCTTCTCCGGCGTGACGGCGGCCGAGCGCGCCCGCATCGCGCGGGCGACGCTCGTGCTTGCCATGATTGGGCTTGCGGTGGCGTCGCTCGCCATCCCCGTGCGGGTGGGCTACCTCAATGGCGGCGGTATCGACGGGATGTTCGATCCGTTTCTGCTCGGGATGCTCGCCCTTTCACCGGTGGGGGTGAGCGTGCTGATGCGGGCACTTGGTTTCGCCTTGATCGTGCTGGTGATTTGTCGTCACCCGCTGGGCATCTGGCTTAGCGGCACCGGCGCGTTGTTCGTGCTCGCCTCGCTCACCGTGACCGGCCACGCGGGGGTATACGATGCGGTGATCGGACGCAGCCTGGTCGCGATTCACCTCACGGGCGCCGCCTATTGGCTGGGGGCGCTTTGGCCGCTGCTGCTTGTTGTCCGATCGGGCGAACACGCGCGGGCCGCGGCGATTCTCGAGCGCTTCGGGGTGATCGCGATGTTCCTGGTCGGCGCGTTGGTGCTGGCCGGGGTGGTGCTTACCGTCCTGCTGCTGGACAGCCTCGCGGCGCTTTGGCAGACCGCGTACGGGATCACGCTGATGATCAAGCTCGCCCTGGTCGCTGCGCTGCTTTTGCTGGCGGCGCTCAACCGTTTCCGTCTGGTGCCTGGGTTGATGGCGGGCGGCGGGCAGGCGGCTGGCGCGCTCAAGGGGGTGATCGCCCTCGAGATCGTTCTCGCGCTGCTGATCCTGCTGACCACCACCATGCTGACCACGTACTTCTCGCCGTTCGGCTAGCGATCGGACTTAACGACAAGGATACTCCTGATGCTGCGCATAAAAAAATACCGACACCTCAGCTCCAAAGGGCTTCTGATTGCCCTGCCGCTGGCCCTCGCCGGCTGTGCGACCGCCTACGAGCCGCAACCGCTCAGCGCCGCCCATCCGGCGAGCGTGGAGGGGCCCCAGGCGCCGATGCCGCAAGCCTCCAACGTGCTCCGAGACCGTCCGCCGATCGATTCGGCTGCGCGCGCCGGCGAACCCGGCGTCATGCATGAATACGATCACATGGACCACGGTGACATGGATCACGGTGACATGGATCACGGCGACATGGATCACGGTGACATGGATCACGGTGACATGGATCACGGTGACATGGATCACGGTGACATGGATCACGGTG
>NZ_JBYCKL010000036.1:0-11677 GCF_057473365.1 Halomonas sp. TH-94 | reverse complement strand
CTGCCCCGAGCCCGATCCAACACCCATCCCTTATGGCGACCCTATGAGGTGTCTTTAGTGAGCAAGTTCAGTGACCTGACCCGACTGCCGGACGCCCGCGGCCACTTCGGCCCCTACGGCGGCCGGTTCGTCTCGGAGACCCTGAGCTTCGCCCTGGACGATCTGGAGAAGACCTATATGCGTCTTCGCGACGATCCGGATTTCCAGGCCGAATTCGACTATGACCTGGCTCATTACGTGGGCCGTCCCTCTCCGCTCTACCTGGCGGAGCGATGGTCGGAAAAGCTTGGCGGGGCACGAATCTGGCTCAAGCGCGAGGACCTCAACCACACCGGCGCGCACAAGGTGAACAACACCATCGGCCAGGCGCTGCTGGCCAAGATGAGCGGCAAGCCGAGGGTGATCGCCGAAACCGGTGCCGGCCAGCATGGGGTGGCCACGGCCACCGTGGCGGCGCGCCTGGGGCTGAAGTGCGAGGTCTACATGGGCGCTGAGGACGTGCAGCGCCAGAAGCTCAACGTTTATCGCATGCGCCTGCTGGGGGCTACCGTGATCCCGGTGGAGTCAGGCACGCGTACCCTCAAGGACGCCATGAACGAGGCGCTGCGCGACTGGGTGACCAACGTCGACGACACCTTCTACATCATCGGCACCGTGGCCGGGCCGCATCCGTATCCGATGCTGGTGCGCGACTTCAATGCCGTGGTCGGCCGCGAGGCACGCCGCCAATCCCTCGAGGAGTTCGGCAGGCTGCCCGACGCGCTCATCGCCTGCGTTGGCGGTGGTTCCAACGCCATGGGGCTGTTCTACCCCTTCGTCGAGGATGACGAGGTCGCCATGTACGGTGTCGAAGCCGGCGGCGACGGCGTCGACACCGGACGCCACGCCGCACCGCTGGCATCCAATGCACCGCGCGGCGTGCTGCATGGCAATCGCACCTACCTGATGTCCGACGAGGGCGGTCAGGTCTCCGATACGCATTCGATCTCCGCCGGCCTGGATTATCCGGGCGTGGGTCCCGAGCATGCCCTGTGGAAGGACGTGGGCAGGGTGAAGTACGTGGTTGCCAACGATCATGAAGTGCTCGAGGCATTCCGCGAGCTGACCCGTGTCGAGGGCATCATGCCGGCACTGGAATCGGCCCATGCCCTGGCCTACGCCAAGGTGCTGGCGCCGACCATGCGCCCCGACCAGAACATCGTGGTCAACCTTTCCGGCCGCGGCGACAAGGACATCATGACGGTCGCCAAGATCGACGGCCTGGAGTTCTGACGATGAACCGAATCGACCAACGCTTTGCCGACCTCAAGGCTCAAGGGCGCCGGGCGCTGATCCCCTTCATTACCGCCGGCGATCCTGACCCGCGCTATACGGTCGGGTTCATGCACGCCCTGGTGGAGGCGGGTGCCGACGTCATCGAGCTGGGGGTGCCGTTCTCGGACCCCATGGCCGACGGCCCGGTGATCCAGAAGGCCTGCGAGCGGGCGCTCAAGCACAACGTGCGCCTGACCCACCTCTTCGAGATGGTGCGCGAGTTTCGCCAGACAGACGGCGCCACGCCGGTGGTGCTGATGGGCTACCTCAATCCGGTCGAGCGTATCGGCCTCGAAGCCTTCGCCGATCAGGCCGCAGCGGCCGGGATCGACGGCGTGTTGACCGTGGACATGCCACCGGAAGAGGCGGATGAGCTAGGCCCCATTCTCAAGCAGCGCGGCCTGGCGTCGATCTTTCTCGTCGCCCCTACCACTTCGACCGAGCGGGCCGCTACAATATGCGCCCACGGTGAGGGCTATCTCTACTATGTTGCGCTCAAGGGCGTGACCGGCGCGGCCACGCTCAACGCCGCCGATGTGGCCGAGCATCTGGCACCGCTGCGCGGACTGACCGAGCTGCCACTGTGTGTCGGCTTCGGTATCCGGGATGGCGCTTCTGCTGCCGAGGTTGGCAAGGTGGCCGATGGGGTCATCGTCGGCAGCGCGCTGGTCAGCCGCATCGCCGAGAATGCCGAGCGACCGGAAGCGATCGCCGATGAGCTCAAGGCGGTGCTGGGTGAGATGCGCCAGGCTCTGGATGCGTTGCCCGCCCGCTGAGGTAGCCCTGACCTGTACAAGTTTTGACTCATGACGCCCTGTACGACCGGGCGCAACAGCATACGGAAGCCTTTCTGACATGAGCTGGCTCGACAAGATTGTTCCCTCCATGGGGCGGATTCAGCGCAAGGACCGGCGGGCCAGCGTGCCCGACGGCCTGTGGCGCAAGTGCCCGAAGTGCGAGGCGGTGCTCTACCTGCCCGAGCTCGAGAAGCATCACAACGTCTGCCCGAAATGCGATCACCACTTGCGACTGACCGCACGCAAGCGGCTCGACTGGTTCCTCGACAAGGAAGGACGTGAGGAGATCTCGGCCGAGCTGGAGCCGGTGGATCGTCTCAAGTTCCGCGACTCCAAGAAGTACAAGGACCGTCTCAACGCGGCCCAGAAGGAGACCGGCGAGAAGGATGCGCTAGTGGCGATGCGCGGCAGCCTCGATGGGTTGCCGGTGGTCGTGGTGGCCTTCGAGTTCACCTTCATGGGCGGCTCGATGGGAGCCGTAGTGGGTGAGAAATTCGTGCGCGCTGCCACTCTGGCCCGCGAAGAACGCATTCCCTTCATCTGTTTCTCCGCTTCCGGCGGGGCGCGTATGCAGGAGGCGCTGTTCTCGCTGATGCAGATGGCCAAGACCTCGGCAGCGCTCGAGCGCTTGCGTGAGGCTGGGGTTCCCTACATCTCGGTGCTTACGGACCCCGTATTCGGGGGTGTGTCGGCTTCACTGGCCATGCTCGGCGATCTCAACGTAGCCGAGCCCAACGCTCTGATCGGTTTCGCCGGCCCGCGGGTCATCGAGCAGACGGTGCGCGAGAAGCTGCCGGATGGCTTTCAGCGCAGCGAGTTCCTGCTCGAACATGGCACGGTGGACATGATCGTGCCGCGCAGTGAGATACGCGCTCGCCTGGGTGGGGTATTGCGCAAGCTGACGCATCAGCCGGCCAGCGGTCTCGAGGAGAGCATGCTTCACGAACCGGACCTGGTCGATGAGGCCGAGCGTGCCGTGCTGGAAGAAGGCGAGTTCATCGAAGCGGCCGACCTGGAGGCGCCGGAGGATGCCCCTTCTCAGACGCCATCCGACGATGACGACCGCATCGACTCGGCACGCTGACGGCGCGTGGTTTCCGTGACCTCGCCCCGCACGCTGGACGCCTGGCTTGACTATCTGGAGCAGGTACATCCGGTAGGGATCGACCTCGGCCTCGACAGGGTGGCCGAGGTGGCTCGCCGCATGGGACTGCTGGAGAATCGTCTGGCGTCCTGCGTCATCACCGTGGCCGGGACCAATGGAAAGGGTTCTACCGTGGCCATGATCGAAGCCGTTGCCAGCGCTCACGGCCTTTCCGTTGCCACCTACACCTCACCACACCTGCTGCGCTACAACGAGCGAGTGCGGCTCGACGGCGCCGAGGCTGAAGATGCCGCTTTGATTGCCGGCTTCGAGGCGGTGGAAGCGGCGCGCCTTGCCCACGAACCCGTCAGCCTGACCTATTTCGAAGCCGGCACCCTGGCTGCACTGTGGATCATTTCTCGTAAGCGTCCGGATCTTGCCGTGCTCGAGGTTGGCCTGGGCGGACGTCTCGATGCAGTCAACGTCATCGATGCCGATGTGGCGGTCATCACCACCATCGCGCTTGACCATGCGGCTTATCTAGGCAGTGAACTTGAAGGCATCGGGCGCGAGAAGGCCGGCATCATGCGACCCGGACGCCCCGTCGTGCTGGGCAGCACGGAGTTGCCCGCCAGCGTGCATCAGAGCGCCGAGGAACGGGGCGCCCCGACCATGGCGCTGGGCCAGGACTTTTGCTGGCTGCCGGGCCGTACCGGTGTCTTCGATTGGCAGGGAACCGCTACCGATGCGGCTTCTCTAAGCCTCGTGGACTTGCCCGACCCGGGGCTGCCGCTGGACAATGCCGCATCGGCCTTGCAGGCTCTGGCTTCGGCCGGCATCGCGCTCGACGAACGATGCTGTCGTCTGGCGCTGAGTCAGGTGGAGGTGCCCGGGCGAATGCAATGGCTGGGGCAGTGGTGCCTGGACGTGGGCCACAACCCGCATGCCGCCGCATACCTGGCGGGCCGGCTTGCCTTGCAGCCGTGTGCTGGGCGTACCTGGGTGCTGCTGGGCATGCTGGCGGACAAGGACGCCGATGGCGTCATCGACGCGCTGAACGGTGTGGCAGATGGCTGGGTGGCGGTGACACTGATGGGTGAGCGAGCGCGTGACGCCGCCGAACTGGCGGCCAGAATCGACGCTCGGGGCGGTGAGGTCGCCTTTCAGGCAACGACGCCGGAGAAGGGGGCCGAATGGCTCTGTGCACACTTGGCGCCCGACGACAGGGTGCTGGTTTGCGGCTCTTTCTTCACGGTGGCGGCCATACTGGCATGGAAGCAGGCGCAAGCGGCGTAGCTGGGGCAGGAGAGCGGATAATGAAATACGGAATGCGCGAACGAATCAGTGGGGCGGTCATTCTGATCGCCCTGGCGGTGATCTTTGTGCCCATGCTGTTCGAAGAACCGGCGCCTCGCGATGAGCGCCCCCAGCCAATGTTGACGATCGAGCAGCCGGTGCCAGTGGAGCGGCGCAATGTGCCCGACCCGCAGCCTCCGGAAAGCCTGGGCCAGATTCGCTCTCCGGGGACCAGCCCTGAGTCGGTGGAGCCGCAGCTGCCGCTGGAAGGCGTCGAGCCCGGCGACGTGGCTCGGGTCGACCCGCAGCCTGCCGTGGCGGTTCAGCAGGGCGAAGCGGGCAATGCCAGCGGTGAACCTGCCCCCTCAGCCGAGGCACCCAGGCAGGATCCAATTGCCGATCTTGCGCAGGCGGCATCCGAGCGGGTCGAGAGCAATCAACCGCCGGCCGCGAGTTCCGAGCCGCAGCCTTCGGGTGTGTCCGCATCCCCCGGCGGCGAGTGGGCGGTGCAGGTGGGCAGCTTTGGCGAGCCGGGCAATGCCGAGCGACTGCAGGCGCGGCTGCGGGATGAGGGTTTCCCCGTCTATACCCGACGCCGTGACAACAACATGACGACGGTTTATGTAGGCCCCTTCGATACCTCGGAGTCGGGCGAGCGTGCAATGACGACCGTCAAGGAACGGGCCAACCTTCAGGGTCTGCTGGTCAGGGTAAGAGATTGAAACCATGACGCTGACTTGGCTCGATTGGGGTTTCCTGGCTGTGCTGGCCATATCGACTCTGGCCGGCTTCATGCGCGGGCTGGTGCGCGAGGGGCTGGGTCTGGCGGCCTGGATCATTGCGCTGCTGGCGGCGCGGCTGCTTGCCGAGCCGGTCGCCGATCTGCTCTCCGGGCTGATCGACAACCCCGACGGCCGGCTGGTGCTGGCCTTCGTGCTGGTGATCCTGGGGGTCGTGCTGCTGTGCGGTATCGTCATTCGGATGGTGCATGCCGCAGTGGAGTGGGTCGGCATGGGTTTCTTCAACCGCGTGGCTGGGGCCTGCTTCGGCGTTACCCGCGGTGCCGCCGTGCTGGTAGTGGCGACCATTTTGATCAGCCTGACCCCGCTTGCACAGCTGCAGGCGTGGCAGGAGGCGGAGCTGCGACCTTCCTTCGAGCAGCTGCGTGACTGGGCTATCAGCCAACTCGAGGCCTGGGAGGGTCGGGTGCCAGAAGCGCCCGAGGCATGGCGTAACATGCCGTTGCCCGAGCGTCGTGATGGGGGCGAACCCGAACCCGGTGCTCTGTGAACGAATAGCGTTTTTATCTAGCCGACTGCGGTCGGCGCCCCTGCAAGCGAGGTAAGGTGGAATGTGCGGTATCGTCGGCCTTGTGGCCAAGCAGACCGTGAACCAGGCGATCTACGACGCCCTGACTGTCCTTCAGCATCGCGGCCAGGACGCAGCCGGCATGATGACCTGGAACGAAGGTCGTTTTCTGCTGCGCAAGAGTAACGGCCTGGTTCGCGATGTGTTCCACACTCGTCATATGGCGCGTCTGCAAGGCAACATGGGTATCGGGCACGTGCGATACCCGACCGCCGGCTCGGCAAGCGAAGCGGAGTCCCAGCCGTTCTACGTCAATTCCCCCTACGGCATTGCGTTGGCCCACAACGGCAACCTGACCAATTCCGAACAGCTCAAGCAGGAGCTGTTCTCGTCCGACCTGCGCCACATCAATACCAGCTCCGACTCAGAGGTGTTGCTCAACGTGTTCGCCCATGAGCTGGGCAAGCAGGGGCTGCACCTGGCGCCCGGCGACATCTTCGACGCCGTACGCCGCGTGCATCGTCGCTGTCGCGGCGGTTATGCCGCAGTGGCGGTCATCAACGGCGTCGGCCTGGTAGCCTTCCGCGACCCCAATGGCATCCGCCCTGTGGTGTTCGGTACCCGCGACGAGGGCAATGGGCAGGAGGTGATGATTGCCTCCGAGTCCGTCGCGTTGGACGTTGGCGGCTTCGAGCTGCATCGGGACCTGGCGCCGGGCGAAGCGATCTTCGTCGACATGCAGGGTGAGTTCCATACCCAGCTGTGTGCCGATGCGCCGACGCTGACGCCCTGTATCTTCGAACACGTCTATCTGGCGCGCCCGGATTCGATTCTCGACGGAGCCTATGTCTACGGCACGCGTATGCATATGGGGCGAAAGCTCGGCGATCGCATTCGCAGCGAATGGCCGCAACACGATATCGATGTGGTGATCCCGATTCCCGACACCTCGCGCACCTCGGCGCTGGAGCTCGCTCAGCACCTGGGCGTGACCTACCGTGAAGGATTCATGAAGAATCGTTACATCGGGCGAACCTTCATCATGCCGGGACAGACACAGCGGAAGAAGTCGGTTCGTCAGAAGCTCAATGCCATCGGCGTCGAGTTCAAGGGCAAGAACGTTCTGCTGGTGGACGACTCCATCGTGCGCGGCACTACCTGCCGGCAGATTATTCAGATGGCTCGTGAGGCCGGCGCCAACAAGGTCTACTTTGCCTCGGCCGCGCCACCGGTGCGCTACCCTAATGTCTACGGCATCGACATGCCGGCGGCAACCGAGCTGATCGCACATGGCCGCAGCGAAGCCGAGGTGGGCGAGCTGATAGGCGCCGACCGCATTTTCTATCAAGACCTGGAAGACCTGAAAACCGCCTGCCGCGAGGTCAACCCCGGGCTCGAGCAGTTCGACTGCTCGGTTTTCGACGGTCGCTACGTGACAGGCGATATCGATGCCGGCTACCTGTCGGCGCTGGAGGCATCGCGTAACGATGCCGCCAAGCAGCAGCTGAGTGCCGGCGCCCATGCACTGGTGGGCATGCACAATCAGGACGACATCGACGATTGAGGTCTGCCATGCACGACGATACGACGCAGGATGCCGAGTGGGCACTGGAGACGCTGGCGATTCGTGCCGGCCACCAGCGCACCCACGAACAGGAGCATGGCGAGCCGATCTTTCCCACTTCCAGCTTCGTCTATGCTAACGCCGCCGAGGCGGCACGCAAGTTCGGCGGCGAAGAGCGAGGCAACGTCTACTCGCGATTCACCAACCCAACGGTTCATACCTTCGAGCGCCGCCTCGCTGCCCTCGAAGGGGGCGAGCGCTGCGTGGCGACAAGCTCCGGCATGTCGGCGATACTCTCTACGGTGCTGGCTTTGCTTCAGGCCGGCGACGAGATCGTCGCTTCGCGCTCGTTGTTCGGGTCCACCGTTAGTCTGTTCGACAAGTATTTCGGCAAGCTCGGCATTACCACGCGTTATGTCGAACTCTCCGACCTGGCAGCCTGGGAGGCGGCGATCACGCCCGCTACCCGCCTGCTGTTCGCCGAGACGCCCTCCAATCCGCTTTCCGAGGTGGTCGATATCACCGCGCTGGCGGAGATCGCCCATCGCCATGGCGCGCTGCTCGCCATCGACAACTGCTTCTTGACCCCTGCGCTGCAGAAACCGCTGGCGTTGGGGGCCGATCTGGTCATTCACTCGGCGACGAAATATCTGGACGGCCAGGGGCGGGCGATAGGCGGCGCCGTGGTAGGTCGCGACAAGGAGCTGGAAGAGGTGTTCGGCGTGGTTCGGACCTGCGGTCCCTGCATGAGCCCGTTCAATGCCTGGATCTTCACCAAGGGCCTGGAAACGCTCAGCCTGCGTATGCGGGCCCACTGTGAAAATGCCTTGGCGCTGGCCGAATGGCTGCAGGAGCATCCAGCCGTGACTCGCGTGTTCTACAGCGGCCTGAGCGATCATCCGCAGCACGCGCTGGCCAGCCGCCAGCAGGGCGGTTATGGCGCGGTGCTGGGCTTCGAGGTCAAGGGGGCGCGTGAGGGGGCCTGGTCGGTCATCGACGCCACGCGCATGCTTTCGATCACGGGTAACCTGGGCGACGTCAAGACCACCATCACCCATCCTGCCACGACGACTCACGGGCGTCTTTCCGCTGCGCAAAAGGAAGCGGCAGGTATCAGCGAGGGGTTGATTCGTGTGGCGGTAGGGCTCGAGTGCCTCGAGGATATACGCGGCGATCTGGCTCGCGGGCTCGATGCACTGATCTGAAACGTAACGTGCCGCACGGGGTTGCGGCACGTCACGACGTTGTACAGGGAATTTTTGCGAACGAAGCGTTCGGCTTTTTTCAGCGCAGCCGGTTCATGCGCTGCGGTATGCTGCCCTCCATCAAAGACGAAGCTCAACGGGAGCGGACGAGATGTGGCGCAACACCCGCCAAGGCTGGGGCCTGGTCAGTATCACCTTTCATTGGGTCAGTGCCGTGACCATCATCGGTCTGTTCATCCTCGGCTGGTGGATGACCGGATTGGGCTACTTCGACCCTTGGTACAATCGCGCTCCCTGGTGGCATCGTTCCTTCGGCATGTTGCTGCTCTTTGCCACTCTGCTGCGCGTTCTCTGGCGACTCTTTCAGCCGACTCCCGTCGCGCAGGGGAGTCGTATCGAGCGCCTGGCCGCGCACATGGGCCACATTGCGCTGTATGTCCTGCTGCTGACGGTCATGATCAGCGGCTATCTAATCTCCACGGCTCGTGGGCGTGGAATCAGCGTATTCAATTGGTTCGAGGTGCCTGCATTGGTCAGCCATCTCCCCAATCAGGCGAGCATCGCCGGTGAAGTTCACTGGTACAGCGCCCTGGCGCTCATGCTTCTCGCGGCAGGCCATGCGCTGGCCGCCCTCAAACATCACTTTTTAGATCGTCACGATACCTTCGTTCGTATGTTGAACCCGGCACGTACGCGTCGCCATTGAACGTCAGCGCCTGTAGGCGCATCAATCAAGGAGAGAAGTTCATGTTCAAGAAAGCCGCACTCGCTACCGCCATCGGTGCCGTCTCCCTGGCCGCAGCCAGTCAGGCCCTCGCGGCAGACTATATCGTCGACACAGAAGGCCAGCACGCCTTCATTCAATTCAAGATCAACCACCTTGGCTACTCCTACATCCTGGGCAACTTCGAGGAGTTCGAGGGCCGCTTCCACTACGATGCGGACGATCTCGAAGCGTCCAGCGTCGAGATGGAAGTTCAGGTCAACAGCCTCAATAGCAACCACGCCGAGCGTGACCGTCACTTCCTGAGCGACGATTTCCTCAGCGCCGACGAGTATCCGACGGCTACCTTCGTCTCCACAGGCTTCGAGCCGACTGGCGATGACGAAGGCGTTCTCACCGGTGACTTCACCCTCAAGGGAGAAACTCGTGAAATCGAGATGCCGGTCACGCTGATGGGCGAAGGCGAAGACCCCTGGGGTAACTATCGCGCCGGCTTCGAAGGTTCGACCACGCTGACGCTGGCCGATTTCGGCATCGACATGAGCGATTTCCCTGAAGTGATGCATGAGCTCGAGCTGTACGTGACGTTCGAAGGCGTACGCCAGTAAGTTTCGCAGCACGGTCGCTGTGCTGTAGTTGAGTAATACCCAGGCCACATGCATTGGCACCTAGAAATGGGGTGCCAAACCCTGCAAAGGAATGTGGCCTGGACCAGTAATCCCCACCGCATTTCGCTATCATGCAGGCCGATGTCGATTCCCTCATTGTTGTGGAGGCTGCCATGACGGCATGCATCACCTCGTTTCGTCGACTTTGGCAGGCTGCTGCGCATTGGCTGGGCCTTGCAGGCAAAGCTCGTCCGGGAGACGACCGGTTCCGTGCGCTTCTGCAAGGCCTGCCTAATATCGCCGTTCAGGGCTACGACCGTGACCGGCGGGTCATCTATTGGAACGAGGAGAGTGCTCGGCTATACGGTTACCGTACCGAAGAGGCCGTAGGTCGGCGTCTCGAGGAACTCATCATTCCCGAAGGAATGCGCCCGCAAGTCGTCCGCCTTCATACCGCTTGGGTACATGGTGGCAAGCCGATACCATCGGGACGCCTGGAATTGAAAGACAAGCAGGGCCGCCTGGTCCCGGTTTACTCCTATCACGTCATGTTCGATGAATTTACTGACGATCCCGTCATGTTCTGTGTCGATGTTGGGCTTGAATCGCGCGTTCGTGATAGCCAAATGGAGCTGCAGTGACACCGTCCTCTTCGCGCGACGTATCCACGTTGGGCGGTAAGCTTTGGCGCCAGACCTGGCCGATGACCATCGGAGTACTGGCGCTGTTGAGCTTTCAGCTTGTCGACAGTGCCTTCGTGGCTCGGCTGGGCACGGCGCCATTGGCGGCCCAATCCTTCACGTTTCCCCTTAACTTTCTCATCATCGGCGTGCAGGTAGGTCTTGGTATCGCCATTGCCGCTCTGGTTTCACGTGCGCTTGGCGCCGGCGAGACGGCCCGAGCGCGCCGCCTGGGTTCGTTGGTGCTGATCGTCGGTGGGATGTGTATAGGCCTGCTGGCCTTGTTACTGTGGTGGGCCCAGGCGGCTATCTTCTCGCGCCTGGGCGCCGACGGGCTGACGTTGACACTGATTCGCTCCTATTGGGCGCCGCAGCTGTTCGCCGCCTGGCTAGGGGCCTTGCTTTACTTCGTTTACAGCTTGTTCCGTGCGCATGGCGACATGCGTCTTCCCGGGAAGATGATGGTCCTTACCAGCCTGTTCAATCTGCTGCTCGATCCGCTGCTGATTTTCGGCGTCGGGCCCTGGGAGGGGCTTGGCTTGCCCGGGGCGGCATGGGCTACGGCCATCGCTTTCGGTGGCGGTCTGCTGATTATCGTCAAGCGGCTGCGCAAACGGAAATGGCTGGCAGCGCAGGGGCTTGGACAGGAGCTGACCGATTCCGCACGGCCCTTCGCCGGCATTGCCGGGCCGGCCATGGTCAGCCAGCTGATGCCCCCGTTGGCGGCGATGCTCGCCATTGCGGTGGTGGCAAAGATGGGGGAGTCGTCCGTTGCCGCCTGGGGGCTGGCTAGCCGGCTGGAGACCTTGGCGCTGGTGGTGGTTCTGGCCATGACCATGTCGCTCCCGCCCTGGCTGGGGCGATGCTACGGTGCTGGCGATTGGGCTCAGGTTCGCAGCCTTGTCAGTCTGGCGCTGCGGGTCGTCGTGGTTTGGCAGTTAGGGCTTGGTCTGTTGTTGGCACTATTGGCGCCTTGGGTCGCTCAGCTGCTGGCCGGCAGCCCCGAGGTGCGCGACGATCTGACCTTGTTGATTCGATTCCTGTTGCCCAGTTATGCCGCCCTGGGGGTGTGCATGTTGGTGGTTTCGGCAGGCAAT